>JAQCJL010000021.1 GCA_027593125.1 Pseudomonadota bacterium
GGATCAGGCAAAATAAAACCGAATTGAAATCGCCTGAATGGAAGTTGCTATGAACATAGGACTTAGATTGGGCGAATTCCTTAATTGTAATCTTGAAAAAAGAAACTGCCACTAAGTTGAAAAGTATGGTGGAGCTAAGCGGGATCGAACCGCTGACCTCTACAATGCCATTGTAGCGCTCTCCCAGCTGAGCTATAGCCCCGTACCCTAACAGGAATGGTATTCCTACAATTACTCACCGGCTTTTGGCAAGCATAATTTGCTTAATTGTCGTCTTCGTCTTCATCAGTATCAAGGAATTCATCCACTAATGCGTCATCATCAATAACGTCATCATCGTCATCCTTATTTGGAACGGCGATGATGTCATCATTTTCATCATCGACATCATCTAAGTTATCATCGTCCTCGATATCATCATCAATTACGACATCATCAACCAGATCTTCATTTTTTTCTGACTTGACGGTTTTGTCTGCCACAACTGGCTTGATGCGACGGCTTTTGAGAAGCACTTCGGGATCAAATGCGACACCGCAAGATGGGCATTCAATCTTATCCTTATCAAAATCATAATATTTACTGCCACAAGCCTGACAGGTTCTTTTTGTACCAAGTGATGTCACAACATTCCCTCGTCAAATAAATTACGATGCAAGGCATTTCACTTAAAATTTTCTCAAGGTCAATAAAAAAAACTGACCCAAGGCATGATTTTCGTTATATCTAATCTAAATTTTTAATATTTTTACTTCTTATGGGCATTCTTTGGTCAAATGAGCAAAGTTTAGGAAAAAGAAATCAGCCTGATGAATATATTAATATCCTCACCTTCTCCTCGGCTATCTGGCCATGTCACCTGTCCAGGGGATAAATCCATGTCACATCGGGCGTTGATCTTTGGCGCATTGGCGATGGGAAAAACCAAGGTGACTGGTTTGCTAACCGGGGATGATGTTCTGTCAACAGCTTCGGCACTTCGGCATCTTGGCGTTACTATCACTGAGCCTACCCTTAACCAAGCTGGTCAAGTTGAGGCTATGATCACTGGTGTTGGCCTTGGCGCTTTGGCAGAACCGCAAGAGCCTCTTGATCTTGGAAACTCAGGAACTGGCGCCAGGCTATTGATGGGGGTTGTTGGAGGCAGTGGTATCACTGCCATATTTACTGGCGATAGTTCATTATCTTCTCGCCCTATGCGCCGGGTTATGACTCCGCTAAGCCAAATGGGGGTTGAATTTTCCGCCAGAGACGGCGACCGTCTGCCAATGACTGTGATTGGAACAGACCAGCCACTCAGCCTATCATGGCAAAGCCCAGTCGCATCAGCACAGGTTAAATCTGCCATCCTGTTGGCCGGATTAACCGCTCGCGGAATCACCAGCGTTACCGAACCTGCGGCATCACGTGATCATACGGAAAGGATGCTTCGGCATTTTGGCGCAGACGTCACCACCGAACAGCATCAGGATGGCAGCTACACCGCCTCACTGAAAGGGGAAGCTGATTTGACCGCCGCAGATATCATCGTGCCCTCTGATCCCTCATCTGCCGCCTTTCCTGTGGTTGCTGCGTTGATCACGCCGGATAGTGAGATTACCGTTAAAGGGGTAGGCCTTAACCCATTTCGCTTTGGTCTTTATGAAAGCTTGCTGGAAATGGGTGCTGACATCACTATCAGCAATCGCCGTGAAGAAGGTGGCGAGCCTGTGGCGGATTTAATTTGCCGATCCTCTCAGCTTAAGGGCATTGTTGTTCCGGCTAGCCGTTCTGCCGCAATGATTGATGAATACCCTATTCTTGCTGTTGCCGCCGCCTTTGCTGAGGGCACAACCCATATGCCTGGAATAGAAGAATTACGCGTTAAGGAAACTGACCGAATTGCCATGATGGAAGTGGGTCTTAAACAGGCTGGGGTTAACGTGACAAGCACCACTGATAGCATGACTGTCATCGGCACACCCACTCAGCCCCCTAAGGGCGGCATTACCGTAGATGCCCAACATGATCACCGTATAGCCATGTCGTTTCTGGTCTGTGGCCTAGCCAGCGCAAACCCGATTACTGTCACAGGATGCGAGACCATCAACACCAGCTTTCCAAGATTTGCCGCATTGATGCAAGCCATTGGCAGTGATATCGCTGCGCCTAAAGAAACCGTGTAATGGCCGACAACACCCGTGGCCTTGTGATTGCCGTTGATGGAACCGCTGCTTCAGGCAAGGGCACATTAGCAAAGCATCTGGCAAGAACTTATAATCTGGCTCATCTTGATACTGGCTCACTTTATCGTGGGGTTTCTATCCGCTTATTGCGACAAGGGGTTAAAAGGGAAATTGATCCCCAACTTGCCGCCCTTGAGGCCAGCCGGATCGAAATCGCCGATCTTAATGATCCAGCCTTGCGATCAGAGGATACCTCTGCCATGGCATCTTTGGTGGCCAGTTTGCCAGATGTTCGCGCCGCGTTAATGGAGTATCAACGCCAATTTGCCAACCAACCCCCAGATGATCATAAAGGGGCTGTCCTGGATGGGCGTGATATTGGCACAATTATTTTGCCAAATGCGGATTTTAAGTTTTTTTGTGACGCTGCACCCGAAATTCGTGCGGAAAGACGCTATAAAGAGTTGCTTTTAGCTGGGGAAACGGCTATTTATGCCGACGTTCTGGATGCGATTAAGGAACGTGACCACCGGGATATGACCCGGCAGGTTGCGCCACTTCGTCCGGCAGACGATGCCATTCATATTGATACGGGCGAATTTACCGTAGATGAGATGGTGGCAAGGGCGGTTCAAATCATTGCATCACCCGATTAATTGTCGCCTGCATGATTTAAGGCCATGCGGGTTTATGTAACTTAACCAAAGGCTGGAAACCGCCTTGTGACCTGTGATCCAAACGATGCCTTAACATGGTATCACAGGAATTCCTACCCAGCCGGAATCCGGGCGTGCCCGGTTATCACAAGCCGTTAACGGAGAAATCGTTTGTCCACTTCTAACCCCGGCCTTGAAGAGGCCATGAAAGAGAACTTTGCTGATCTTCTGGCAGAGAGCTTTAACGAAGATATGAATATTGAAGGCAGTGTCGTTGTTGGCACCGTCGTTTCCCTTGAAAAAGAAGCTGTCATTATTGATGTCGGTCTTAAATCCGAAGGTCGTGTTGCGCTAAAAGAGTTCACCGCGCCAGGCCAGGAGCTTAAGGTCAATATTGGTGATCAGGTCGAAGTTTATGTCGAGCGTCTTGAAGACCGTAATGGTCAGGCGTTGCTGAGCCGCGATAAAGCCCGTCGAGAAGAGGCATGGGCCGCGCTGGAAACCGCACATGATAAACAAGAACGCGTCACTGGGATCATTTTTGGCAAGGTTAAGGGCGGCTTTACGGTTGACCTTGATGGCGCCATCGCCTTTCTGCCAGGCAGTCAGGTTGATATCCGTCCAGTTCGTGATCTAGGGCCTTTGATGGATACCCCACAACCCTTTCAAATCCTCAAGATTGATCGCAAGCGTGGCAACATTGTTGTTTCACGTCGTGCTGTTCTCGAAGAATCACGGGCTGAAGCACGGTCTGAGCTTGTGTCTAATCTTTCCGAAGGTCAAATCCTTAACGGTATCGTGAAGAACCTGACCGAATATGGTGCGTTTGTTGATTTGGGCGGCGTTGATGGCCTGCTGCATGTCACCGATATTGCATGGCGCCGGATTAATCACCCATCAGAAGTTTTGTCTGTTGGTGAAACCGTTGAGGTTCAGGTGATCCGCTTTAATTCTGAGACTCAGCGGATTTCTCTTGGTATGAAGCAACTTCAGGAAGATCCATGGGAAGCTGCGAAAGCTAACTTTACCGGTGGTAATATCGTCAAGGGCCGTGTCACCAACATCACAGACTACGGCGCCTTTATCGAACTCGCAGACGGTGTTGAAGGTCTTGTTCATGTCTCTGAAATGAGCTGGACGAAAAAGAATGTCCATCCGGGCAAGATTGTTTCCACCAGCCAAGAAGTTGATGTCATGGTGCTTGATGTTGATATGGAAAAACGCCGTATCTCGCTTGGTATCAAACAGTGCATTGCCAACCCTTGGGAAGATTTTGCGCAAAGCTTTAAGGCAGGAAGCGAAATCGAAGGGGAGATTCGCAACATCACTGAATTTGGCCTTTTTGTCGGTCTGAATGAAGAGATTGACGGATTGGTTCATCTGACGGATATCTCGTGGGATGTTCAAGGTGATGAAGCTATCCAATCCTTCAAAAAGGGCGATATGGTCAAAGCCAAGGTGCTTGAAGTAGATGTCACCAAAGAACGTATCTCGCTTGGCATTAAACAGCTGACCGAAGACACAGTTGGTGAAACCCTGTCTAACATCAAGAAGGGTGATATCGTCACCTGTACCATCACCAAATCTACCGATGGTGGTCTTGAGGTAAGCGTTGGCGATAATCTGCAAGGCTTTATCCGCCGCAGTGACTTGTCCCGCGACCGTGACGAACAGCGTCCTGAGCGCTTTGCCGAAGGCGAAAAGGTCGATGCACAGGTTACTATGGTAGATGGGAAGGCACGTAAGCTATCCCTATCTATTAAAGCTCGTGAAATGACTGAAGAAAAGCAGGCCATGGCCAGCTTTGGGTCATCGGATTCTGGCGCAAGCCTTGGTGACATTCTTGGGGCAGCGTTAGCTAAGCGCGACACTTCATCAAAAGAAAGCGCAAGCAAAGATGACAACGCCGAGGAAAGCAAGCCTAAAGCCACAAAGGCCAAAGCCAAAAGTGACGATAGCTAATCGGTATTGTCTAAATCCATATTGATAAAAATAACCCTGCTTTGGCGGGGTTATTTTTTGCGCTTTCTTTTTGGCAAATCAAAATAACAAGCGATTGAAACCGTTGACAAATTTATCAGCCCTCGTCATAGTAAATTGTCTAGATGAGGTTACCATGACAAAATCTGAGTTAATTATTCGACTGGCTGAGCTTAATCCCAATCTTTTTCATCGGGACATTGAGCGCATAGTAAATTGTTTTTTTGATACTATTACCGATGCTCTTGCTGATGGTAAACGCGTGGAATTGCGGGGGTTTGGTGCCTTTTCTGTTCGTCAACGCAACGCTAGGCAAGGACGCAATCCACGGACAGGCGAATCGGTTAAAGTGGAAGAGAAAAAAGTCCCTTTCTTCAAGATGGGGAAATCCATGCTTGAACGGCTTAATCGCAATTCCTAATTGACCCGCTCGCCACGGTTTTAAAATAAGAACCATGACAGAGAGGGCGGCATCTGATGTATGTCTTAAAATCCATATTTGGCGGCATCATAGGCATCACCATTCTGGTTCTGGTGACTGATATCTCTATTTCCAATAGCCATGAAACTGCTGTTCATCTTTGGCCTTTTGGGGAATTGGCCATCTTACCATTATGGCTAGTTGTCCTAGGATGTTTTTCAGGTGGTCTGATTATTGGCGGCATTTTTCTATGGCCAAAATTGTTTATGAGTCGTCTGCGTGCCCATCAACTGTCACGCCGCATTGCCAGACTTGAGGCCGAATTGCTAGATCAAGAAGAGACCAATTCTACCGACCTGACTATCACGAAAGAACCAGCTGATGGCTGATTGCAAAATTTGTGGACTAGCAAGTCTTGCGGATTTGCATATCGCAAATCAAGTGGGGGCACGTTGGGGGGGATTTGTTTTCTATCCTGACTCACCTCGGCATATGACCCTTGAAACTGCTAAACTTATTGCTGATGACGCGGATCAAACTGGCCTGACTATTCAGCGTGTTGGGTTAGTTGTCGATGCGGATAATGATGCGCTGGATGCGATTGTATCTTCGCTTCGGCCTGCCATGATCCAATGTCATGGCAAGGAGACTCCTGACCGTATTTCTGCCATTAAATCACGCTATCATGTCCCTGTGATGAAGGCATTGCGGATTGCTAATATGGTAGATATTGAAAGCGCCCTGCGTTATGATGGGATTGCTGATTGGATGCTGTTTGACTCGGCTCCTCGGGATGCTGTTTTGCCCGGTGGAACAGGTCATACATTTGATTGGTCGCTGACAAGCGCCTATAACGGCAAAACGCCCTGGATGCTTGCTGGCGGACTTCATATTGGTAATATTGCGGATGCTGTCGCTACCAGCGGCGCTAAACATTTGGATGTATCCTCTGGGGTGGAAAGCCAGCCCGGAGTTAAAGATCACGCGGCCATTGCGGCCTTTGTCTTAGCGGCAGAGAAGCAAGATGCCCCTGACCTTCATAAGCAAGGATGAAAAGAGATGAACGAGCATAAACCCAATACCCTAAGAGACCAGCCTGATGAACATGGCCGATTTGGGATTCATGGTGGCCGCTTTGTAGCTGAAACCCTTATGCCGCTTATCCTTAGCGTTGAAGAGGCTTGGAAAACCTCAAAAAGTGACCCCGACTTTGCCGCCGAAATGGAATATTACCGCAAACATTATATCGGCCGGCCGTCACCCTTATTCTTTGCTAGCCGCCTGACGGAACATTTTGGTGGGGCAAAACTCTATTTTAAGCGCGATGAGCTTAATCACACTGGCGCTCATAAAATTAACAATGTGCTTGGCCAAGCGCTGTTAGCTAAACGCATGGGCAAAACCAAGATTATTGCAGAAACAGGTGCTGGCCAGCATGGGGTTGCCTCTGCCACAGCTTGCGCGCTATTTGGAATGGAATGTGAGGTTTTTATGGGCGAGGAAGATGTGCGCCGCCAAAAACCGAACGTAGACAGAATGCGACTCTTGGGGGCAAAGGTTCACCCTGTGACCTCTGGCACTGGCACGCTCAAAGATGCCATGAATGAGGCTCTACGCTATTGGGTAACAAATGCCGAAACCCATTTCTATATTATTGGCACTGCCGCAGGTCCTCATCCTTATCCTGCTATGGTCAGAGATTTTCAATCAATCATCGGCGTTGAAGCCAAAGAGCAAATCCTTGAGGCAGAGGGGCGTCTGCCTGATGCCATTGTGGCTTGTATTGGTGGCGGATCAAATGCGCTAGGGCTCTTCCACCCGTTCCTTGATGATAAAGAGGTAGAAATCTATGGGGTTGAGGCCGCTGGACACGGGATTGAAACTGGGGAGCATGCTGCCTCACTCAAAGGCGGCAAGCCGGGTGTCCTACATGGAAACCGGACTTATCTTTTGCAGGATGATCACGGACAGATCAAAGATGCCTATTCTATTTCCGCAGGGTTAGATTATCCTGGTATTGGGCCTGAACACGCGTGGTTGCATGAAATTGGCCGAGTTAATTATGTCAATGCAACTGATCAAGAAGCCCTTGAATATTTCGCCTTATGCTCACGCCTTGAAGGCATTATCCCTGCCTTAGAACCCGCCCATGCGCTTGCTTTTATCTCAACTATGATTGGCAAGATGGATAAGGATCAGATTGTCATCATGAATATGTGTGGTCGCGGTGATAAAGACCTCGAAGCGGTTCTGCCTATTCTTGAAAAGCAGGGGAAGCTCTAATGGCACTTGATCGCATCAGCCAATGTTTTTCCGCTTGCCGTGACGAAAACAGGGCGGCGCTTGGCATCTTTATTTCTGCTGGTGATCCTAATCCTGAAACCTCAGAAGAATTGTTGCTTGGCTTACCTGATGCAGGGGCAGATTTCGTTGAACTTGGCATGCCGTTTTCTGATCCGATGGCTGATGGCCCTGTCATCCAAGCTGCCTCATTACGTGCGATTAAGGCTGGCATGACCCTAGATAAGGTGTTGAAAATGGCAGCACGGTTTCGTCACCGTCATCCTGATGTGCCTCTTATCCTGATGGGGTATTATAATCCAGTTTATATCTATGGCGTTGATCAGTTTCTGGACGATGCCATGACCGCAGGGGTTGATGGTTTGATCATGGTGGACTTGCCACCAGAAGAAGATGATGAGCTTTGCCTGCCTGCAACAGAAAAGGGCATGGCCTTTATTCGGCTGATTACCCCAACGACAAATGACAAGCGGCTGCCAACGGTAATCCATAATGCCAGTGGATTTGTCTATTATGTATCCATTACGGGCATCACAGGAACAGGCAGTGCTTCTGCGGATAGCATTGCCAACGCTATGGCACGCATCCGCAAAGCTAGTGATTTGCCTGCGGTAGTAGGATTTGGCATTAAGGACGCGGACGATGTCCGCGAAGCTGGACGGCACGCTGATGGCGTAGTTGTTGGATCAGCAGTAGTTTCCATCATTGCTGAACATTGTGATGCCAATGGAAAAGCCGAACCAGACACTGCCCGAAAGGCGCTTGATCTGGTAAAGCAGTTAAAAACTGGAACCCCTCGATAACGAAGGAGCGCAGAAAATGAATTGGTTATCCCGCACCGTTCTGCCAAAGATTAAGGCACTGGTTTCGTCTGAAGAACCGAAAGAAACCCTCTGGGTAAAATGCACTTCATGCGCCCAGATGATCTTTCACCGTGATTTTGAAGAAAGCTGGAACACCTGCACATCTTGCGGTTATCATATGCCACTAGATCCTGAGCATCGGATTAAACTTCTTTGTGATCATGGCTCTATAGAAGCTATCCCCGTGGATGTGGCCCCAAAAGACCCTCTGAGCTTCCGTGACCTTAAACGCTATTCTGACCGCATAAAGGATGCTCGTAGCAAGACTGGCCATGAAGACGCCATTATGGTGGCGGCAGGGCAGATGGACGGGCAAGCTGTCGTTATTGCTGCTTTTAATTTTAAGTTTATGGGCGGATCCATGGGGCAGACCGTTGGCAACGGCATTGTTAAGGCCGCATACGAAGCGATTCGCCGTCAAGCGGCCTTAATTATTGTACCGTCTTCTGGCGGTGCGCGCATGCAAGAAGGCATCTTGTCCTTAATGCAACTGCCGCGCACGATTGTTGCTATTGATGAGCTGCGTGAGGCTAGCCTGCCTTATTTTGTTTTGCTGGCTCACCCCACCACTGGTGGCGTTACTGCATCATTTGCCATGCTTGGGGATTTGCATATTGCAGAACCAGGCGCCATTATTGGCTTTGCTGGAAGACGCGTGATTGAGGATACGGTTCGTGAAAAACTACCGGATAATTTCCAGTCTGCTGAATATCTGCAAGAACATGGTATGGTGGACATGGTCGTCCCACGGCAAAATCAGAAACAAACCATTAGCAGTATCATAAATATGCTAATGACCAGTCGCGCGGTTAAAGCAGCGGAATAACCTGATGCCCAACTCTCTCTCGCGTCAACGCGCAGAACAGGCGCTTTTGCGCCTTGGTCAGCTTCATCCTAAATTGATTGATCTGGGGCTCGACCGGACGTTTAACTTGCTAGAAAAATTGGGCAATCCGCATCTATCT
Source organism: Pseudomonadota bacterium (assembly GCA_027593125.1). Taxonomy (GTDB): domain Bacteria; phylum Pseudomonadota; class Alphaproteobacteria; order Puniceispirillales; family UBA1172; genus UBA12202. Next base: position 9,352 of record JAQCJL010000021.1, read on the forward strand.
ATTCCGCCACAAATCCACGTTGCTGGCACCAATGGCAAAGGATCAACCATCGCCTTTCTTAGGGCAATGCTAGAACATGCCAATAACAAGGTGCATGCTTATACCTCACCTCATCTGGTGCGTTTTCATGAACGCATCCGCCTCGCTGGGCGGCTAATTGATGATGATACGCTTGCTGATTTGCTTGAGGAGGTTGAAACCAAAAATGGATCGGATTCCATCACCTTTTTTGAGGTCACCACCGCTGCTGCTATGTTAGCTTTTTCCCGCATTGAGGCCGATATCACCTTACTAGAAACAGGATTAGGCGGACGCACGGATTCAACCAATGTGATTTCATCCCCATTGATTTCGATTATCACCCCGATTGACCGTGATCATGAACATTTTTTAGGCACGACCATCAACGCGATTGCGACTGAAAAAGCTGGCATCATTAAGCCGTCTGTGACTGTTATTTCAGCGCATCAACATCCTGAAGCTGAGGCAGTGTTACGGCAACGCAGTAAAGAATTAAACAGCTCATTTTATATGCTTGGCAAAGAGGTCGCTTTTGATCATGACCAGATGGGTGGTTTCCACATCACTGTTGAGGGGCAGAGTTTAAGCTCACCAGCCCCAACTATGATTGGTCCACATCAATCGGATAACGCTGCACTTGCCGCAGCAGCATTAATGCTAACTATGCCAGAAACTCCGCAATTCTCTATTCTTGCTGGCATTCGCGCTGCGACTTGGCCTGCACGAGTGCAAAAGCTTGATCATGGCAAGCTAGTTGCGCTTTGCACCCAAGGACAAAGCATTTGGCTTGATGGTGCCCATAATCGGCATGGAGCAGCAGCACTAGCAAAGAGCCTGACCCATCTTCATGATGGTAAATGGGTTATGATTGCTGGGGCATTGAACACCAGACCGCCAGCAGATTTTCTAAATGAACTTAAACCCTTGATCCATCATCTGGTAACGATCGCGATCCCCGAGCAAGATGCTAGTCTTAGCGCAGAGCATCTGGCAGAAACCGCATCACAACTAGGGATATCTGCAAGCCCAGCCACAGACATTAGCGCGGCTATAGAACAAGCTAACCATCATAATGATCAAGGAAACCGCCCATTGATCATAGGCGGTTCACTCTATTTGTCTGGTTATATCTTAAAAGAGAATGGCAGCTTGCCAGACTAGGTAATTAAAGACTTTCTTCAACCCATTCCGCCAATTTGGCTTTGGGTGCCGCCCCAATTTTTTCAGCTTTGACTTTGCCACCGTCAAAAATCAGAAGCGTGGGAATGCCGCGCACACCATATTGTTGAGGAGTTTGCGGATTTTCATCGATATTGACCTTTACGATTTTAATACGATCACCAAGCTCATCGGACATTTCCTCAAGCGCAGGGCCAATAGCCTTACAAGGGCCGCACCATTCCGCCCAGAAGTCTACCAAAACGGGGGTATCCGATTCCAGCACATCTTTAGCAAAATCATTATCTGTGGTCTTTATGGTTGCCATGATCTTATCCTGATAAAATTCATCTATCATATATATGTAATTATTACCCTCTTCAGCGTCAAGAAGCGGCCTGATCTTTATTGATAATTGTCTTGATCGCTGTCTCTAATTCCACCGGATCAAGCCAGAACACTATGGGTCCTTCGGTAAAGATAAGGCTTGGTTTTATCTGATGTTGCGGAAAAATATCCAGTAAGAGACGATAGTATAACCCCATCTGGACCAGATACTGACCTGAAATACCGCTTTTTTGATCAGGCACCTGCCCAGTCTTAAAATCAGCAAAAATAACGCTATCAGCACCAATCACAAGACGATCAATGACGCCGCTAACAACGTGATCGCCAACTAGCCCACCTATGGGCAACTCCGCAAACGCTTCAGGCGCGAACAGATCCGCCAGATCAGGCATAGCCATTACCTTCTGAGCTTCATTGAGCCATGATGAGGCCTCTGCCTGGCTGACCTGATCATCACCAAAGGATGAGAGATTGGCATGAATTACCCTAGCCGCCGCTGCGTCTTGCCTATCTGGGCTAAGTCCGGGCAATACCTCAAGCAAGCGGTGTATGACCTGACCACGACGTATCGCTTTCTTGCGATCCACCCCTGAAATAGAGGTGGCCTCAAAAGGGGTAGAAAACCGTGACGGGGATAAGGGGCGCGGCGGCGCGGCCTCAACCGGCGGCGCATGATCAAGCCATGCTGGCAATGCTATGCCATCATCCACATCCTCTCTTTTGCCCTCTTCATGCGGGGCTGGGTGCAATGGGATATTAGCATAAGCCCCATAAAACAAAGCCTGATCCCCTGCGACTTCACCAGAGTTTTGCGTCTGATCCGATAGGCCTTGCGCATCTGCCATAGCAGAATGGATTCTTTCATACCAACTTCCCTCAAGCGAACGGCTATTTTTCTTGAGAAAGCCACTGACATAGAGCCCATCTTTGGCGCGCGTCATAGCAACATAAAGCAAACGGTTGTTTTCTTCTTTTTCAGCAATTTTGGCTGCTTGCCTTGCCTCTCTCACGGCTTTTGCCCGAACCGGAAGAAAGCGTGAAGATGCCGAAAAGATAGGAAGCTTCATCCCAAGCTTAGGGCATTCACGTTCAAGCAAATCTTGGCGTTGAGTTCGCATTTGCATGGCATCTGGCAGGATCACCAACGGGGCTTCAAGGCCTTTGGCCCCATGAATGGTCATGATGCGAACCGCTTGGATATCTCTGTCATCATCATCGCGTTTAATTTCAGCAGAAGCCGTTTTCATGGCCGCAATAAAGGCTGATAAAGATGGCGTATTATCCTGTTCATATTGGCGCGCGCGTTCCTGAAACTCATCCAGAATATCCAACACAGATTGCCCCTGCCGCTGGATAAAGGCTAAACGGGTTTCAGTATTTAAAATCTCACTATAAAACCCATGGGCCGTGTTCCGCGCCGCCGCCCCCATATAGTCTAATAGTTTTTCATAAGCTGCGTTGACATCATCCTCTTGTTGGGGATTTGTGCGCAGACGAGAAAACAGGCTCTCACCTTTCTGACGATCGCGAGCAAGATGATAAAGCTGATCTTCACTAAAACCGAATAACGGTGATTTCAATACCGCTGCCAAGGTCAGGTCATCTTCAGGCAAAAGCATTACCTCGCCTAGTGCCAGCAAATCCAGACAGGCAATATCCTCCATCAGCTTAATCCGGTCCGCCCCGGCTAGCGGGATCTGTTCAATCTGTAATTGCCGATATAAGGCTTCATATAAACCATCACGCTTTCGGAGAAGCACCAGAATATCCCCAGCATGAGCATAGCGCGCCTGCCCAGGATTGTTAGAGTCAGCGATAGCGACCTTGCCAATCATATTCTTAATCACCGCGGTTATCCGGCGTGCATGTTCATCAAAAATATTGGCATCATTTTCCGTCTTGGTTAGGGTATCAAGATGAACCCAGCCAGACTCTTGCTCACGACTGCTGATATGGCGCATGGCAGGGTTTGCCATATGGCCGCTAATCCCCAAAATTGGCCCAAGCGTCCCGTCTGCCCCTGTGACATGATCCACAATTTTTAAAATTGGTGATACCGTCCGGAAAGACGTATCCAGTTCAATTCGAGCAAAGGGACGATGAAAGGTATTGCTGTCTTTTTCTATGCGTTCCGCCTTAGCATGAAAGAGGTCTGGTCTCGCCCCCTGAAAACTGTAAATTGATTGCTTATAATCCCCGACTGAAAACACACTTCTTCTAGGTTGATCCCCTTCATGATCATCTTTCTGATCATTTAGCTGATCTTCAAACAACTGATCAAAAATTTCCCATTGTCTTGGGCTGGTATCCTGCGCCTCATCAATCATGATGTAGCGAATACCCTGATCCAGTTTATAGCGCACCCAGGCTGCACTAGCCTTGGTCAAAAGCCTGCTCGTGGCGTTGATCAGATCATCATAATCCATAACGCCCCGAAGTCGTTTAATGCTGTTGTAATAATCATGTTCCACGCGTGCCAACTGGATTAAATCAAAGCTGTCCTGCGCCGTATCAATGGCGTGAATCTGTTCAAGCTGGCTGATCAGCGTCTCGCCTATTCTCGCCATCATATCCGTGATGCTTGGCACAGCCTCTGTTACTGCTTTGGTGGCGACTTTTTTAAGCAATTCCCCCTCACCTGTTAAAAAGACACTAAGAAATGTTTTCATCCTATCTTTTCTGACAGTGAGATCAGCGTCTAACCATGCCGCTAATTGTCTGGCTTTTTCTTGTTCTGTTTTGCTACCATGGTCCTGAAAAGAGGTGATAATTTCCCTTAACTTCGCCTCAAGTTCCGCATCAGGTGAGGCCAGCTGATTGATGATCCCAAGCACCTGTTTAGGATCACTGGCAAAACCTCCACAACCCATTAAATCGAAAATCGCTGTCTTTACCGCAACCGGATCAAGGTTTGCCCGTTCAAGCAACGCCGGATAAGCTGACATGTTTCGCATCAGTTTAATGATATCATCAACATCACGCACCAAAGCCAGCCGTTCGAGCGCATCGGTAATTTTGTTCATGGACTGATGCAATGTTGTGATCAAAGCATCTTCTTTGAGCTTTAGGGATTGGTCTTCTTCCATCACACGAAAATAGGGGTTAACCTCCGCCTCTCGTGGAAAGCGCCTTAGCACTGATTGACAAAACGCGTGAATGGTTTCAATACGCAGAAATGAGGTGGCGTCCAAAAGTTGGGCAAACAGGTTTCGCGCCCGCATGATCTGTTTTTCAGTTGGGCTTATAATTCCAATGCCTTTGAGTTTGTTGATGAGTTCCGTTTTTTCTTCATAAGGCCATGTTGTGATGCTTTCATAGATGCGATTTCGCATCTCAGTGGCGGCGCCTCGTGTATAGGTGATTGCCAATATCTCAGCTGGGTCAGCACCATCAATTAACAGGCGTAACACACGCCAAGTCAGAACACGGGTTTTGCCGGTGCCAGCGTTAGCGGACACCCAAATCGAACGATCCGGTGATGAGGCCTGATGTTGTGCCGCGGTTGCACGATCGACAATCTCATTCTTCGTGATCATCGGCCTCATCCTCGCTTGTGATTGCCCATTCTTTGACACGGGCCAGATGGCGGTAATCACTGTATTTGAGATTGTCGTGGGTAACCGTTTCAGACAAAAACGGGGTTTCAGGCTTCATCACCTGAACCAGTTGATCTTCTACCAGCGTAATGATCTCATCTATCGTGATATTCTTACCTGGCCTAGGCTCTTTCTTGGCTGGGATGTTGCCTGTTCCTGAAAGTTTCCAATAAGCCACAGTGATTTCGTCTGGTATTGTGCTGATACCTTCAAACCCCTTTGCTTTGGCGATCATAGCCTCAACAATCAGCTGACAGTTAATGGCATTGTTGACTTGGGTTTGGGTTGGCACTTTTCCCGTTTTATAATCAATGATCCGCATCGCACCATTCTGCATCAGATCAATGCGGTCTGCCTCTGCTGTGATGGTCATGTCATGCCCGCCAATAGCAAGCCTCGCCTTGCCACGTGCCTCAGAATAACTGGCAGATCTGTTGGGACGATCCCGGCTCTCATCCGTGATAAGCCAAGCGGCAATACGCTTAAACCGTAATTGCCAGAACAGCTTGATCCATGGTGTTCGATCAAGAGCGGAAAGTTGCTTATCCCCCTCAGTCAAAAGGAGGCGCAACGCATCATCCGGCAAATCCCCACAGCCATATTGCGACATGAAACCGTGGATGGCACGGTGATATAACGTGCCTTTCAACGCTGGGTCAGGCACGCTAAGAATAGGATCAAGGGCCTTTAACCCTAACACCCGCCGTGCATATATCGCATAAGGGTCACGCATCAGCACCTCAAGTTGGGTTGCTGAAAAGGTCATCATATGGCGGCGGCGTTCCTCAAGGCTAATGACTGGCTGAGGCCGCAAGGCAGGGGTAATCCGCCCTTTCAGATGATGCCGGCGGCGATCCCATTCTACTAGCCTCTGTTCTCTTGGGGGCTTGAGCTGACTTGCTGTTAATACCGCCATCAGTCGTCGCCACCAGCGCGATGGTTCGGTTGGCGTTCCATTATCTTGACGCGAGCGTGTTAACATCACTTTTGGTGCTGCCATAGTCATCATCACATCATGTGCCGCCATTCCAGCACGCCAAAACGGGGTTGGCAGACCAATAGATCCACGCATTTTTCGGCTCATCCATGGGTCGGCTTCAGGGTGTTGGGGGGTTGTGCCTTCATTCATACCGCCAAGGATCATCAGGTCACTGGCCTGCATCCTTGCCTCAACAAGACCCATGATAGATAGCCTAGGGTGCAAATCATCTTCAGGGTAAATGGTAACGCTTGCCATAAACTCTTCTATCAGCGTGGCATAGCTTGGTGCGTCGACCTCAGCCGCACTGCCATAGCGCGAAATACCATCAAATAATCCTGCCAGTCGATGCCCATCACGCCCTTGCCAGACGAGATTAGGGGTGATGCCATCATGGCTAAGCGCTTCGGCCGCTTCAGCATGGGCGTTGGCAATTCGCGCCAAATTATGTTCAGCATCATGCAGTTGCAAAAGAGGTTGATATGGATCGATTAGCCGTTCTTTTACAAATTTTTCCAGTCCGGGGGAGATCTTTGCCGCCTTTTCCTGAAGCCTCTCTAATCCTCCGCCCTGATAGCTATCCTCACGCTGGCGAATAACCTGTCTTTCAATCTGGCGCATATGATCACGGAATTGCGCCCTATCCATGCCGCCACAGCAATACGGATGCTGGGTCAAGGCCAGCAAGCGTTGAGGGCTGAAATCATCTGCCCATGCCTCCGCCATAAGACGCAAAAATTGTGCCCCTTTGGTCTGTGACAACACCATTCCAGCACTTGACGGAACCCCAATGCCCCATCGTGATAATTCCATAGACACCATTTGACCAAGGGCTTTGTCAGCGGTGATTAGGCTGGCGGTTCGGTCTGGGGTCTCAAGCACCTCGCGCATGGCAAGGGCGATAACCCTTGCTTCTTCGCGGCGATCGCGGCAGGTGACCATTTCCATCCCTGACACCGCTTGATCTGGCAGGGGATGAGCGCGAAGGCCATACCATTTCTGAGTCTGGCTGGATAGCCGCATAACCTCACGCAGAAGCCGCAAACGGCTTGTCGGGTCAGACGGATCAAGATCAGGTGAAGGCCACGGCGTTACCCTCTTTCGATCAACCGCTATCGCATTAAGCAACCGCGCCAGTTGAAATTGGGGATGCGTAGCTACTGTCTGATCTTTGCTAGTGGTCAACTCGCCCCATTCTTCCTCTTCCATGCCCATATCCAGACCGGGCAGTACCAGATAGCCCTGAGGCAAAGTGAGCACAGTTTTCATCAGCGCTTGTGTCGCTGGCACTGAACCGGTTGAACCTGCAATGATGACTAAACCTTGGGGTGGATTTTCCTGCCATGCTTTATCTCTTGCGCGGATCGCCGCGTCACGCCAAATCCCCTGATCCGTTTTTCCACGCTCGTGCAAGACATCCGGCCAGTTTTCCGTCAGGATTTTCAAAAATGCCAAAATGTTTTGCCAATGATCTGCCAGTTCACTAGTGACCAAATCTGACAGGTCTTTAAAATCCACACCATTGGTTTGCATCTGATCCAGAAACTCCCCTAAAGCGCGAGCTAGTCCAAATGCCTCTGTCTGGCTAATGTCTTTTTCTGCGTTTTGATGACGAAAGAGATGCACCAATCGGGCCAGCAAAAACTGCCGCTCAAGGGGGTCAATGACTGGCGGCAAATCACCAGCATCCCACCCTGCGACCACAAGGTCAGCATCATCGGTGTCAATATCACCGATTGCCATCAGCCGTGGCAAAATCTGGGGCTTACCAGCAGAATAGCGCAAAAACGCAAGCCGAACAGCTTGCGTCAATCGGCGGTTAGGGAGAAGGATCATCGCTGATGCCATGCAAGCAGGATCATCAACCTTGGTCATGATTCCGGCCACCAAATCATCAGCGAAACAGGCCCCTGCCGGAATATAATGGACACGAGATGCGTCAGGATTTGCCATAGCGTATTATACCCCACTGTGACCCAAAAGCCTAGTTAGACTTAAGTGTAATCTTACCACAACCCAGTGGACACAAAGGCGAAATATAGACGGCGCCATAAAGACTTAGAGGAGAGGCTCAGTGGTTATACCTGCAGTTTCTAGGATAGCGCGCCAATAGCTTTGATAGGCGGCGGCAACATGAAAACTGACCTGCCTAATGCTAGGGTCACGGCCTTGTTTTAACGTTATTTGTAATCCATTTTTAGGGATGGCCGCGCCTAGCTTACTCATCCATTCAATCACACAAACAGCGTTAGCCATACCTTCGTCAAGACCAATATCAAGCGCTTCTTGGGGCGTATCCAGCCGCCATAAATCCACATGCCAAATCAGATGCTCTGACCCTGATTTTTTATTATTGGCAGGACGGGGATAATACTGAACCAAAGTAAAAGTTGGGCTAGGAATATCCTCAAGCGTTATCCCAGCGCGTGTTGCCGCGGCCCGTATCATTCCCCTAGCTAGAACAGATTTGCCTGCCCCCATCTCACCTTCAAGGCCGATCACATCGCCAGGGTTGAGATGCTGTTCAAGCTGAGCACCAAGGGCTAGGGTTTCTGCCTCACCTGTGAGTTCAACTACAGCCAGTTTGACATCAAAAAAAGACATGATGTTATTGCATTACCCAAGAAGCAACATAAGGCCACGAGAATGATATGGCCCTGGCTGGCATAGCTTAATAACGATATTGATCGGACTTAAATGGACCAGCCTGATCAACGCCAATATAGCTTGCTTGATTTTTATCAAGTTTGGTTAGCTTGGCACCAACCTTTTCCAGATGCAACATGGCAACTTTTTCATCAAGATGCCGCGGCAAGGTATAAACCTTATTTTCATAAGCCTTGGCATTGCTCCATAATTCTATTTGGGCCAGCACCTGGTTAGTAAAAGATGCCGACATCACAAAAGAAGGATGCCCTGTCGCACAGCCCAGATTCACCAGCCGTCCTTTAGCCAACAGAATCATTTTTTTGCCATCAGGAAAGGTGATCTCATCAACCTGTGGCTTGACTTCATTCCACACCATATTGGTCAGGGCATTGACCTGTATCTCATTATCAAAATGCCCAATATTACAAACAATGGCACGATCTTTCATTGCACGCATATGGTCAACATTGATCACATCACGGTTGCCTGTTGCAGTGACAAAAATGTCAGCCTTTGTGGCAGCTTCTTCCATGGTGACCACTTCATAGCCTTCCATCGCCGCTTGTAACGCACAAATCGGGTCGATTTCGGTTACCATCACTCTTGCTCCGCCTTGACGGAGGGAAGCGGCAGAACCCTTGCCCACATCCCCATAGCCGCAAACCACAGCCACTTTACCAGCAAGCATCACATCGGTAGCGCGGCGAATACCGTCCACCAGAGATTCGCGGCACCCATAAAGATTATCAAATTTGGATTTAGTCACACTGTCATTAACATTAATGGCCGGGAATGGCATTAATCCAGCTTCTGCCATTTGGTAAAGCCTTAACACACCTGTGGTGGTTTCTTCGGACACACCCCTAATCGCATCACGCTGCATCGTGAACCAGCCTGGGCTAGCTTCAAGACGCTTCATGATCTGTGCCTTGAGAAACTCCTCTTCTTCTGACGCCGGTTCAGCCAAGATGGTTTCTCCGGCTTCGGCTCTGGCGCCTAGCAAGATATACATGGTGGCATCACCACCATCATCAAGGATCATATTAGCGCCTTTTCCATCAGACCACTGAAAGATTTGATCCACAAAATTCCAGTAATCCGCCAGGGTTTCACCCTTAAAGGCATAAACAGGAATACCGCGTTCAGCGATAGCGGCCGCAGCCTGATCTTGGGTTGAATAGATATTACATGAAGACCAACGGATATCCGCACCAAGTTCAGCCAGCGTTTCAATCAGCACCGCTGTTTGGATAGTCATGTGCAGACATCCGGCAATTCTTGCCCCTTTGAGAGGTTTGGATTTACCAAACTCATCCCGAAGTGCCATTAGTCCCGGCATTTCTGTCTGGGCAATTTCAATTTCCTTGCGTCCCCAATCAGCAAGAGACATATCGGCTACATGGTAATCTTGTGTCATAATCTCATCCTATTAAAATCCAAGCTTTTCTTAGCAAAGTGTAATAATTTTTGCAATATCGTTAGCTTGCCAGTTTCTGGTGGGACAACCTAATATCATAGGATTTGCCGCGTAAATATTCAGCGATATATTCCGCCGCAAACACCGAGCGATGACGCCCACCTGTACAGCCAAAGCTTATCCGGCATTGTGGGCGGCCATCTTTTCGGTAAAGTGGCAAGATCAAATCTAACTGCATTTTTAGATGGTTCATATACTCATCAAATGCTGGATCAAGACGAATAAAATCCTGAACTTCCTGATCGCGGCCTGTGGACTCTGCCAGATGCGCTGACCAATGCGGATTGGCTAAAAACCGCATATCAAAAACCAAATCCACCTCATCTGGCAAACCATCACGGTAAGAAAAACTCTTGATCTCAACGGGCATAAGCTCATGGATATCAGCGCCGATTTCTTGTAACAGTCGTCGCCGAAAATCTGCCGGAATAGAACCTGTGGTATCAATAACAAGGTCAGCCTCTTTATCAACACCTGTCATGCGTTCCATATCACGAGAAATGGCAGTTTCTAAGTCTGAAATCCCCTCAATCCTGGTCAAAGGATGGCTTCGCCTTGCGGCATTAAACCGCCGGATTAATTCTGCCTCACCCGTGGTCAAAAAAATCAACATGACTTGATCGCCAAGCCGGCGCCGAATATCACGCATCAACGCTAAAAGGCTTTCAGATGTAAATCCCGATGTCCGCGCATCAATCGATACCACCAGATGCCGACCATTGGCCTCTACTTCGCGGGAGATCAATTGATCAAATAAGAACAGTGGCAGATTATCAACAGCCGTATATCCTGCGTCTTCCAAAAAATGTGACGCGGTGGATAGCCCTGATCCTGATAAGCCACAAATCACCACCAGTTTTTTGATTGGGGTTTTAGCGCCTAATTTTGGATCAGCTTTATTGTGTCGGTTGTGAATTGAAGCCATGTTACCTACCCGGCAAGAATTATGACACACTAACCTTATCTTCGCCACGCGAAAGCGGTATGACCAGACGAAGCTCTGCGCCAATAACTTTACCTTCATCGTTTCGTCGGTTGCTAGCCGTCATGCTTCCGCCATGCGCCTCGGCAATCTTAAGTGATATCGAAAGACCAAGTCCAGAATGTTTTCCAAAGCCTTCACCTGACGGCCGTTCAGAATAAAACCGATCAAAAATAGCCGCTAATTTTGCGTCGGGAATCCCGATCCCTTCATCACTGACCGATAGCACCGCCTGACGCCCCTCAACCGAGACGGAAAAAATAATATGGCCGCCCTTAACACTAAAACTCGCAGCATTGGACAGCAAATTATCCATAATCTGAACAATACGATCTACCGCGACATGAACAAAAACAGGCTTATCTGTCAATGTGAGATCAAGATGCAGATGAGTATGGGATAACCGCCTTGCTTCAACAAATCCTTGGGTCAATTCGTTAAGGTCAACGGTTTCATATGTCGCCTCAGACAGATCACGGTCAATCCGGCTTGCGGCGGAAATATCACTGATCAGGCGATCCAGTCGAATAACATCTGATTTGATTACCTCTAACAGCCGCTTTTGCTGATCTGGTGTCTTAACCCGATCCAAAGTTTCAACCGCACTTCGGAGCGAGGTCAGAGGGTTTTTAATCTCATGCGCAACATCAGCGGCAAACCCAGCGGTAGCCACAGCGCGATCTTGGAGATCTTGTGTCATAAGCGTGATATCACGCGCCAATTCACCAATTTCATCATTGCGCTTAACCAGCTGCGGCAACGTGATCTGTTTTGTGTTCGACATGCGAACTTCATCAGCGGCTTTTGCCAGTTGGGCAATCGGTCGAGTAATTGAACGTGATAAAAAATAGCCTATTAAAATAGTAACCACCAACACCCCAAGCGATACCTGAAAAAAGGAATATCTCACAGCGGCCACATCCTGTTCAATTTGATCCCCTGATGCTGTCAGCAAAAGTGCCCCACGCACCACCCGCAGATTTCGAATGGGCACCGCCACCCCCAGGATCACTTGGCCATTTCGATCACGGCCAATAAACCGTTTAGCATCCCCTGACAGCGCTTGTTCAACCCCCACATAATCTTTGGCAAAGGGGGATTGTGTTTCTCGCCAAGACGGATAATCCTCTTTGCTTGACAGCGTTGAGGCTATCCCATCCACCGCGTCCTTGACCCATCCTGTCACGCGGTTAAATGCGCCTTTGTTTGAGCGCGGCGTTTCAGTAGTGATAATACTGCGCGGAGCAGCAAGACCAATCGCACTCACGCTATCCAAAAGTAACGTGCCATCAGGTTGAAACACCCTAATACGCGCATCAGGAATACTGGCAATTAATTGTGCCGCCTGTTGCATAGTTTCGCCTGATATCTCGCGCCGGGCTAGTTGCGAATATCCAGCATCTGTCCAACCAATTGTCTGAGCCAAAGTTTCACCCTGACGCTGTAACGCCATTAGCTCAGCTGAAAATACTGTCTCACGATACTGATCAACATAAAACAATCCGATCAGAAACGCGCCCACCGGAAAAATGGCCACCGCGATAATGCGGAAGCCAAGTGAAAAAAAGAAAAAGCGATGGCGTTTGCTATTGCTCAAGATATTTATAGCCTACCCCGTAAAGGGTCTCAATTTGATCAAATGTGGGGTCGCCTTCACGAAATTTACGGCGCAACCTTTTGATATGGCTGTCAATGGTGCGATCATCCAGATAGACATTTTCTCCATAAGCCGCATCCAACAGCTGATCTCTGTTCTTAACAATGCCAGGGCGACGAACCAAGGCAGATAAGATCAAAAACTCCGTCACCGTCAACTTAACATCTTTGCCTTTCCATTTGCAGGAATGACGGTCTGGATCAAGGGTCATATCCCCAAGCACTACCATTTGATCACTTGCACTAGTCACCGATTGATCAGCACGGCGCAGGATTGCCCGCACCCTTTCAAGCAAAAGCCGCTGTGAAAACGGTTTGGTGATATAATCATCTGCCCCCATGCGAAGCCCCAACGCTTCATCCAGTTCATCATCTTTGCTGGTTAAAAAGATGACTGGCATGGCGCTAGCTGTGCGGATTTTCTGAAGCAGTTCCATGCCATCCATTCGCGGCATCTTAATATCAAGGATCGCAAGATCAGGAGGCCGGCGTTTTAGCCCAACTAACCCTTGTTCACCATCTGAATAGGTATCTACCTCATAGCCTTCGGTCTCCAGCAAAAGCGATACTGAAGCAATAATATTCTGGTCATCATCTACTAATGCAATTCTTGACCCCATCCCTTTATCCTCCTTGACAATCAGTCTATCTTAAACCACTTGGAATAATGATGCTACACCCAAGGCTGGGGCGTCACTTTGTTCAGATCATGGCGAAAAGAGGCCATAAGGAGGAATGGTAACGTGACCGAGACATCAAAAACCGAACTGATTGCGATAAGCCACGAGATCATGTCGCGAATAGGTAAGGCGAGTTTGGCTACGATTGATCACCGCTCATTAGCCCCTTATGCCAGTCTGGTTCTGATGGCTATTTCTGCTGAAGGCATGCCCTTGCTGATGATCTCTGATCTGGCTGATCACACCCAAAACCTCAAAGCTGATAACAGCGCCGCCTTGCTGCTGGATGGCACAAACAGTCCTGAAGATGGCAAAGGGGCGTTAAGCGGCGCCCGTCTGACAATACAGGGCACGATTGAAAAAGATGATCGCCAAGATAGCCTTAAGCGGTTTTTAGCTCGCCATAACGAGGCTAATCTTTATGCTGATTTTGCGGATTTTCATGTCTACCGGATGATCCCAAAGTGGTTTCATCTGGTGGCTGGTTATGGCCGTATCATCTGGCTTGATGCTGATGAGATGATGCCCCCAGCCAATTAATGCACTTCGTCCCAACTGTCGCCTGCCGCAGCCTCAACCACCAAAGGCACAGAAAGATCAAGCGTTGGCTTTGCAGCAGTTTCCATCACTTGGGTGACTAATGCTATAGCCGCTTCGGTTTCTCCTTCGGGGCATTCAAAGATCAGCTCATCATGCACCTGCAATAACATTCTGATCTTTAACCCTTTTGCGGTTAGGGCCGCTGGCATGCGCACCATTGCTTGTTTAATGATATCCGCCGCGGTGCCTTGTATTGGGGCATTGATCGCTTGTCTTTCGGCAAACCCACGTTGCGCCTGATTGGATGAGGTAATGCCGTTAATATACAGCCGACGCCCAAACAACGTTTCCACATAGCCCTGTTCATGCGCCGCTAATTTCACTTCATCCATATAGGTTTTGATGCCGGGAAACCGTTCAAAATAGGCACTGATATAATCTCTTGCCTCACCTTGGGGCACACTCAACTGTCTTGCCAAACCAAAAGCAGAAATTCCATAAATGATGCCGAAATTAATGGCTTTGGCGCGGCGGCGTGTTTCTCCTGTCATTTCCTCAAGCGGTACGGAAAACACCTCAGACGCTGTTTGGGCGTGAATATCAACACCCTGCTGGAAAGCCTTAATCATGGTGTCTTCTTTTGCGATATGAGCGACAAGCCTCAATTCAATTTGTGAGTAATCAGCAGAAATTAATTTATGCCCCGGCTGTGCCACAAAGGCGGTACGAAT
>JAQCJL010000142.1 GCA_027593125.1 Pseudomonadota bacterium
TTAGACAGTATATTGGGGTCGTCTCATACATTGCCATCTTCAATTCAAGATGAACGCTTATAAATCATAGCCCCCAACGCAGCTAATTAATTGTGATAATGTGAAAATATTGGTTGCGGGGGCGCGCAGCCGCCGCTTCAAAAGCAACCAATTGGGTGAGAGGGATAGGAAAATCTGTCATTATACTATTCCTGAAATGAATATAAGTAATTCATCATTTCAACCTTTCAATTCCATGTAAATGCGATACGATCAATCTTATAAAGATGGAGAATTAGGTGACGACAATATCAATCTTGGCATTAGGCGGTGACGGTATTGGGCCTGAGATTCTTGCCCAAGGGTTGCGTATTGCAAGGCATGTCGCTGAAAGGTCTGGATTTTTGCTGGATATTGATCATGATCTGCTTCATGGCGCCAGCTATGATACTCATGGCGTCTTTTGCACTGATGCGGTTCTCAATAAAGCCAAGGCGGCGGATGCGGTTCTTGTCGGGGCGGTTGGTGGCCATGCTTGGGATCATGTGCGTATCCCTGGCGGGGCTGAGGCGCAAGATGGGTTAATGTATTTGCGCTATCATTTACAGGCCTATCTAGGGCTTAGGCCAGCTGAGGCATGGAAAGAGCTAAGCTCCTTGTCTCCATTTCGTTGTGATGTTGTAGCGGGAGCAGATATTATGATTATGCGTGAGATGTGTGGCGGTGCCATGTTTGCGAGTCAGCGCGGCCAACGCATCCATCAAGGCAAAAGACAGGGCTATGATTTAACCGCCTATGACGAAGACGAAGTCGCACGCTTTGCCCATGGCGGCTTTGCCTTGGCAAGGCGGCGGCGGCGGCAGCTCGTAAGCTGTGATAAATCCAATGTCATGGAGAGCTATAAGCTTTGGCGTGAGATAGTTGGGGATGTGGCAAAACATTATCCTGATGTTGAGTTTAAGCATATGCTAGCTGATCATTGTGCGTATCAGATGATGGTGCAGCCTACAGCGTTTGATGTGGTGCTGTGCTGTAATCAGCTTGGTGATTTGTTCAGCGATTTAACAGGCACTGTATCAGGCTCTCTTGGCATGTTGCCCTCAGCCTGTTTGACGTCTAATCCTGCTGAAGGTCCAGCTTTCGGTATTTATGAAAGCACCTCTGGATCTGCCCCTGATATTGCCGGCAAAGGTATAGCTAACCCTATAGGCATGATCCTGTCAGTGGCAATGATGTTTGATTACACGATTGGTCGGCCTGATCTTTGGCAAGCTGTGCATAGGGCGATTGAGCAAACACTTGCCGATGGAATTAAGACTCAAGATATTGGCGGCACAGCAACAACGGTGGAAATAACAGATGCTATTCTGGACAGGCTGGTTGCATGAGTTATGATTATGTTATTGCGGGCGGTGGTTCAGCAGGCTGTGTTTTAGCAGCAAGACTAGCAGAAAATCCTGATCTATCTATCTGTCTGGTTGAGGCCGGTGGGCATGGCAAAGAACTTTTTATTCGAATGCCAGCTGGCAATGGCTTTGTATTTGGCAACCCTAAATTTGACTGGGGTTATGAAACCGTACCGCAAAAGCATCTGGATGGCCGAAAAATTTATTTTGCTCGTGGCAAGGCACTAGGTGGAACATCAATCGTCAATGGCATGATTTATATGCGAGGTGTAGCGGCTGACTATGATCACTGGCGGCAAATAGGTCTTGAGGGGTGGGGGTATGATGATGTGATGCCATATTTTTTGCGCTCCGAAGGCGCTCGTGACAGACGCGATGATTATCATGGTATTGATGGCCCATTAAAAACCGAAGCAGCAAGAAACTTTGGTATCATTGATCAGGCCTTTATTGATGCGGCGGTTGCTGCTGGCCATCAGCATATTGAAGATTTTAATGGCGCGCGTAGAACCGGCGTATCGCGTGTAGATAGTACGGTCCATAAGGGCGTAAGACAATCCTCGGCGATAGCCTATCTTAAAAATCCACCAAAGAACTTAACCATTCTGACAGGCAAGCATATTGCAAAGATTGAAATTGAGAATAACCGCGCCGTTGGTATTGAAACGATAACTGGTGAAACTATCCGCGCAGAAAGGGAAGTCATCGTCTGTCAGGGCGCTTTTGCGACGCCGCAATTGCTCATGTTGTCGGGGATAGGTCCTGCTGATCACTTGAAATCGCAAGGCATCAAGCCGCTGGCTGATCTACCGGGGGTGGGGGCAAATCTGGCTGATCATGTGGATGTATCCATTCAATATGCTTCAGATGAAATGAAATATAGCCATGCCAAACATCAACGTCTTGATAAGGCCGCTATGTTAATGGCCAAATGGCTTTGGAATGGTTCGGGGACGGGTGGCGGCTCACTCTTTTCGGTTGTTCTTTTTCATGCTTTTGATGATGTATCGCTGCCTGAACTGGAAGTCTTTATGACACCAATGATTATTGATGAGAACCTTGGTAATGGGGATAAAGAAAACGCGCCACTGCTGCAAAAACTAGGACGCAAACTGTTAATCAGAGGGCGTAAGATTGCTAAGCCAGGTGTCCAGATTGATATCAATCAAGAACGCCCACTGTCACTGGGTACGGTCAGGCTGGCCTCATCCAACCCATTGGAGCATCCTTTGATTGACCCGAACTATCTGTCTGATCCAAATGATCTTGATCAACTGGTTCGGGGAGTTGATGTCATGCGTGAGGTCATGGCACAGCCGCAAATCGCCTCATATGTGACTGGTGAGGTTGGAGCTTGGGCTAATGCCCGAAGCCGAGATGAGATTATATCAGCGATTAAACAAACGGCTTACACAGGTCATCACCCTTGCGGTACCGCAAAAATGGGAGCTGATCATGACAATATGGCAGTTCTGGATAGCAAGCTGAACCTGCGTGGCATTGATGGATTAAGGGTATGCGATGCGTCAGCGATGCCAACACAAATTACTGGCAATCTTTATGCTACGGTGGTGATGATAGCAGAAAAAGCTGCCGATATGATTAAGCAATCTGCCTAAGTGAGTTAGGCAAGAGTGAAGGGCAAAAACAATGCGTGTAACAAAAGTCTTTCAATATTTTTCAGGTAATGCCTGGCATGAGCCGACTGGCGGGGAGTATTTTGACACTGAAAATCCAGCAACTGGGCAAGTCTGGGCGCGCCTGCCAGATTGCCGTGAGGCAGATATTAACTGCGCTGTTGCGGCAGCAAAATCGGCTTTTTATGATGGCCCGTGGAGCCATATTCTAGCGGCAGAACGTGGCCGCATTCTGCGCCGTATTGGAGATGTTATTTCCGCCCATGCTGATCGGCTGGGGGCGGTTGAGTTAATGGATAATGGCCGTGTGCCAAATATTGCATCAGGCTTAAAACTGGGCGGCTGGCAGGTGGATAGCTGTCATTATTATGCCGGTTTATGTGACAAGTTTGAGGGCAAGATTATCCCTGTAGAAATGCCTGACATGCATAATTATATGACATGGGAGCCTTTTGGTGTTGTGGCGCTGATTTTGCCGTGGAACTCACCAATCGGGACACTGATCTGGAAGCTGACGGCGTGTCTAGCGGCTGGAAATACGGTTGTCATCAAGCCTTCTGAGCAGGCCAGCGCCTCGACGCTTGAGCTGATGGATATATTGCTGGAGGCGGATTTGCCACCGGGCGTGGTAAACGTTGTAACCGGGTTCGGTCAAACAACAGGTGAGCCATTGATCTGTCACCCTGATGTCAGAATGGTATCCTTTACCGGCGGCACTACTGCTGGCGCAAAAGTTGCCGCATTGGCAGCTCAGCAAGTTAAGCCTGTTATTATGGAGCTTGGCGGTAAATCGCCGCAAATTGTTATGCCTGATGCGGATCTTGATCTGGCGGTCAATGGAATTGTTGCTGGAATATTTCCAGCTGGTGGGCAGAGCTGTATTTCTGGCTCACGTCTGCTGGTGCATCGATCCATTATTGACGCCTTTACAGAGCGCTTGGTTAAGGTTGCCGAAAAAGCCAGAGTGGGTGCCCCTGATGACCCAATGACACAAATTGGGCCAATGGCAAATCAGCAACATTATGATCGGGTACTTGCTGCAATAGCGGC
>JAQCJL010000143.1 GCA_027593125.1 Pseudomonadota bacterium
TGCCAAGCGGTATAACCTGCGTCTAAGATGGTCTTGATGGCGGCTTCGGCATCCTCTGGCTCAACCGTAATTAGCATGCCAATTCCACAATTGAAGGTGCGAAGCATTTCCATTGGCGCAATCTGTCCAACTTGCTGAAGCCAAGCAAAAAGACGCGGTAATGACCAACTTGTCATATCCAGCGTAAGTGAGAGGTCTTTGGCAAACACGCGTGGCGGATTATCAACCAATCCTCCGCCTGTGATATGGGCTATTGAGGTCACCTTACCATCAGCGATTAATGGCATCACAGCCTTGGCATAAAGTGCGGTTGGGGCCAACAAGGCCTGACCAAGGGTTTGGTTAGGTTGAAATGGGGCCGGATCATCAGGCGTAAAGCCACCATGTTCCAACACGCGCCGCACCAAAGAATATCCGTTGGAATGAACACCGGTTGATGAGATGGCAATAGCGACCTGACCTTCGGCAGTCATATCGCGGTGAAGCAGTTTGCCTCTTTCTGCCGCGCCAACACAAAACCCAGCTAGATCAAAGCCGCCCTTAGGATAAACCCCTGGCATTTCGGCGGTCTCACCGCCAATTAAGGCTGCACCTGTTTCAAGGCACCCATCTGCAATCCCAGCGATGATATCAGCAGCAATATCGCTATCAAGTGAGCTGGTGGCATAGTAATCTAGAAAAAATAATGGGGCCGCCCCTTGCGCCAGAATATCATTGGCACACATGGCAACAAGATCAATGCCAAGGCCGCGATAAAGGCCTGCTTGCCTTGCCAGTTCCAGTTTTGTACCGACACCATCTGTGGCGGCAACCAGTATTGGGTCTGAAAATCCAGCCGCTTTGAGATCAAATAATGCCCCAAAGCCACCAAGCGAGCTGTCCGCGCCAGCACGGCGCGTGCGAGCGGCATCTTTTGCAATACGGCCAACCAACGCATCACCAGCGTCGATATCGACCCCTGCGTCCCGATAGGTCATGCCTGCTGTTTTCTGAGCATCAGATATGGTAGCCTCCAGTTTAGAAACAGGTTAAAATCTAGTCATAGAGGGTATCCAAATGACGGTCAAAGGGAAATCATCACGTTTACTTGTTGTTTTGGCAATGCTTTGGGGTATGGCAAATGTTTCTTCTGCCGTTGCTGATCAAGCCTGCGTGTCAGATGCCTTTTTGATTTCTGGACTGGATGTCGAAGCTGAAGCAAGCACAGGCAATTTAGCTCGGCAAATTGCCACCGAAAGCGCGTTGGAAAAGGCATGGCAGATCCTGGTTAACCGATTGGTGATTGAAGGTCAGGATAACACCTCGCTTCAAACGGTTGATCCTTCCTCCATGCTGTT
The DNA here is from genome assembly GCA_027593125.1 of Pseudomonadota bacterium. Classification (GTDB taxonomy): domain Bacteria; phylum Pseudomonadota; class Alphaproteobacteria; order Puniceispirillales; family UBA1172; genus UBA12202. The sequence continues at coordinate 1,338 of JAQCJL010000143.1, forward strand.
ATTCACAAGGGTTGATAGCGAAACTGTTTTAACAAGCCGTTATATCGCCAAGCTCGATTATTGTTTTGATCGCCTGATGGTGCGTGAGCTATTTCGCGAGAACAATATTGCTTATGCTGAATTGCTGTCTGATCGCATTATGGTATTGCCGGTCTTTGTTTCGGGTGGTCGTGCGACCTTGTGGCAACAACCTAATCCGTGGAAAAGGGCAGTAGAAAACATTCTTCCAGACCATAACGGGTTGGTGCAATTGGCCATCCCATCAGGCTTTGCTATTGAACGCTCTATCACTGGGCAGGGTATTATGGATCAACGCAGTTCCAGTTTAAAAAAGGCAGTTGAACTTGATCCGGCGGCGATGATGTTGGTTAGCACGGCGAGGGTGACACTAGCTGATAATGGGATTGCGCTTGTGGTGACGGGTGAGCTTTATAACCGAAGTGGCGAAAAACTAGCTGATATGGAAGATTCCTATCTGCCAATGGCGTCAGCAGAAGAATTGCCTAAACAACTAAATTTGATGGCAAATGAAATGGTCATGAAAATTGAACAAGTCTGGCGGCAAGCTAATATGGTTGATTTGAATGCCCAAAATGTAATTCGGATTACAGTTGGGGTGATTTCGTTAGACCAGTGGTTTTCGCTTTTGGCCAAGCTTGAGGGGTTGTCACCAATTGAACAGATTGACCTGCGTCAGTTATCGGCAGATGCGGCTACCTTAGATATGACACTAAACGGGTCACGTGAAGCATTGGATTATGCGCTTGAGCAGGCTGGATATCGGCTAGATGCCAATCCGGATGCGGCGGTGGGGGGATATCTGTTGTTGGCAGATAACTAACCTGATTTTCATGCTGAAAACTTATTGGAAATAAAATATAACGAATGCGATCATGACTATTCGCCAAACCACATTGGATTTCCCAACACCTGATAATCACGCGCGGCGGCGATTTATCATTGGGGCTTGTAATGCCATGGCAGCAGATTGGATTGATCGCTGGCCTGAATGGCCGGGAATGATACGTGCCTTGATTATTCATGGGCCGCGTTGTTCTGGAAAAACTCATCTGGCTAGCATTTGGTCAGAATCCACTTCGGCAACAACCCTTACGCATCTCAAAGATGGAATAGATCATGTTAATCCGGCAAACCATTATGTTCTTGATGGCATTGCCCCGAATGCAAACTGGCCTGATGACATGCTCTTTTTGGTGCTAACCCGATTTACAGGCGCCGAAGGTTCATTATTGCTTCTTGCTGATCAATCTCCTGCATCTATGCCGTGGAAACTAGCGGATGTGACCTCTCGGTTAGCGGTGATGAATACTGCTCAAATCACAACGCCTGATGATGCTATGCTCCATGATCTGTTACAGAAATTAGCTGATGATAAAGGTCTAGCTCTTGATGAGGATATTATCGCCTATATGGTTAAGCGGATGGAACGCGGCTATGAAACCGCTGTTCAGACTATTCAAGCTCTTGATGAGATGAGCATTACAGAAAAAAAGAAAGTCAACTTGGCCATGGCACGAAAAATACTCAATAACGGTCAAGCCACCTTATTTTAAGATTAAGATATTTAGAACAAGATTAGAACCAAGAAGGGAATGAAAACATGGATTTAGGAATTAAAGGAAAGCTCGCCATCGTATGCGCTTCTAGCCGTGGGTTAGGATTTGGATGTGCCAATGAATTAGCCGCTAATGGTGTGGATTTGGTCATGAATGGTATCAATGCGGATCGGCTTAATGATGCTGCTGACCGTATTCGTTCAAAACATGGGGTAAATGTCGTAGCGGTGGCCGCAGATATCACCACTGAACAAGGGCGTGCGGATGTGCTGGGTGCCGCGGATCGGGTGGTTGATATCTTGGTCAATAATGCTGGCGGCCCACCTCCCGGTGATTTTCGGGATTGGGAACGTGATGACTGGATGAATGCGGTTAATGCGAATATGTTAACACCGATTGAAATGATTAAGGCGGTTATTGATCCCATGATCAATCAACGCTTTGGCAGAATTGTTAATATTACCTCTGGGTCTGTAAAAAACCCTATTCCGCATCTTGGGCTTTCAAATGGCGCTCGTGCAGGTTTAACCGGATTTGTTGCCGGTCTAGCGCGTCAGGTGGCACAGCATAATGTCACCATCAATGGGCTATTGCCGGGGCAATTTAACACTGATCGCATCACAAGCCTGTTTGAAGCAAGAGCGAAAAAAGAAGGTATGCCAGCGGCAGAGGTTCGTGCCGAAGCTGAAGCAGGCAATCCCAGCCGCAGGCTAGGGGAAGCCAGTGAGTTTGGACAGGCTTGCGCGTTTTTATGTGGTTCCCATTCAGGATATGTGGTGGGTCAGAATCTTTTGATTGATGGCGGCGCGTTTAACGCTAATCCCTAATTAGCGAAGTTTTTTTCCATTATCTTTTAGAATCTCACGGGCGGCGTTATGCCCAGGAATACCTGATACGCCGCCCCCGGGATGCATAGATGACCCACAGATATAAAGCCCTTTAAGTGGGGTCCGATAATCTGCAAAACCCGAAACAGGCCGCTGAAAGAATAATTGATCAGGGCTAAGCTCACCATGGAAAATATGCCCCATGGGTAGCCCGACATTTTGTTCAATATCAGGCGCAATCAGCAACTGTGCCTCAACCACATCATTTGAAAACCCTGGGGCATAAGCCTCAATCTGTTTAAAAACGTTCCGCTTGAAATTGTCCTT
>JAQCJL010000144.1 GCA_027593125.1 Pseudomonadota bacterium
GAAAAGAATAGCAAGATAGGCCTCTTAGCTATGATAAGGGGAATTATCAGGGTAAGACAGACCAATCGCTTTCCGATATTGTTGTTAATAACCTTATCCAGCGTAGCAGATATCAAAGTTACAACTAAAACCATGACTCTTGTGAGGATACGACCATGAACATCAGAAGATTTTGTTTTCTGTTCCTGTTAGTGGCGTTTGCTGGCGGCATCTTTATGAATTCTGATGGTGCTTTAGCTCAGACCGCTGGTGAAGTGCCGGGACAAAGTTTAGGGGTAAATTCAGATGCAGATTTGTGGCGTTATATTCGCCAAGGCAACGAGGGAAATACACAAATCAAAAATGAACTAGCCAAAATTATGATCCAATCAGAGGGTGATAATTGGCGAGCGATTAGAAATGGTCCGGTATCTTACTATGGTGCCGCTGGCATTTTTGGCATTATTTTTCTGCTTGTGGCGTTTTATTCTTGGCGAGGAAAAATTCTGATAGAAAAAGGCGCTTCAGGGAAAACGATTGAGCGTTTTGCCGCGCTTGATCGGTTTGCCCATTGGCTGATGGCTATTTCCTTTGTCTTATTGGCTTTAACAGGCCTTAACCTGTTATATGGAAGATATTTTCTGGCTCCTTTGATAGGCAAAGAGGCGTTTGCGAGCATCACCATGGCAGGCAAATATGTTCACAATTATATTGCCTTTGCCTTTATGGCAGGGTTAGGCTTGGCCTTTGTGCGCTGGGTGCGCGACAATGTTCCGTCAAAAGTTGATCTGCAGTGGATCAAGCAAGGCGGTGGCATGCTTTCCAAAGGGACGCATCCCCCTGCGCGAAAGTTTAATGCTGGGCAAAAGATAATTTTCTGGGCAGTGATGATTGGTGGTTTGTCGGTCAGTATGTCTGGCATTGCCTTATTGTTCCCATATGAAACACATATGTTCTCAAAGACATTTGGGATTCTGAACACTTTTGGCTTTGATCTGCCAACCAATCTGACCCCACTTGAAGAACAGCAATATAATCAAGTGTGGCATGCCATTGTTTCGTTAGTGCTGATAGTGATGATTATTGCCCATATCTATATTGGATCGGTGGGCATGGAAGGTGCATTTGATGCCATGTATTCTGGTCAGGTTGACAAGAATTGGGCCAAAGAACACCACGGCCTTTGGGTAGAAGAAATGGATGAAAAAGTTAAAGATAAAGCATCCGTTAAGGCTACCAATAAAGGTGGAGCCCGATCAAAAGCAAAGCCAGCTGAGTAACTCCTCGGATGGCGTGATGATCATGATGGGCGTGATCGATATATTAAGACATAAGCTTAGGGCAATCATTATTGCTCTGGCTTGGGTCTTTTGTTTTTCTGCAAGCGCAGAAATCACAACCTACACGGCGCATGGTGGGCCAATTAAGGGGCTTGCCATGTCGGAAGATCAACAATACCTTATCAGCACCAGTTTTGATTATTCAGCAGTCATCTGGCAAGTAAATGATATGACCGAAATAGCCGTGATAACTGATCATGACGCGGCTGTGAATATAGGCAGTTTTTCACCAGATGGAAAATGGCTGGCGACGGGGGGTGATGATCATCTTATTCTTCTCTGGAACTTTGAGCAGTTGATCAATGATGCTGAAAATGCAGAGCCAATTCGGCTTGAAGGCCATATGGGAAAAGTCGTGCATCTCAATTTTAGTGAGGATAGCCAATATCTGGCTAGCGCCAGTTGGGATGGCAAGATAGGTATCTGGCCAATTGCAAATCCTAGTGATAAGCGATTTATTAATGGCCATCTTGGGCCTGTTAACGCCGTCCAGTTTTCTGATGACGGTTCACATTTATATAGCGCAGGCTATGACGGGCATCTGCGTTATTGGGATCTGGATGGTGATATTTATATTCGCAGCTTGGTTCGGAATGGGTGGGGGGTAAATATATTCAGGGTTTTTGAAGACAAAAATCAGTTGTATTACGGCACAGTAGATGGGGCAATAAAACTGGTGTCACTAGATACGCGACAAGAATTGGTTACTGTGGCAGGTGAGCGCGACCCTGTGTTGTCTTTATATTGGAGTCCGTCAAAGGGGCAGATTGCCTTTGGCAATTCAAAAGGTCGGGTGGTGATCTTAGATGCGGAAACTGGTGAGGTGGAAAAAGATTTTGTCGTCATAAATGGGCCATCATGGGGTTTGGTGATGATGCCTGATCAAAAGACACTCATGGTTGCTGGACTTGATGATTACCTCACCGCGTGGGAAATTGATACGGCAGAGGTGACATTAACAGATGCCAATTACCAGAATCGTCGGTTTCACCCAACCGGTGAGATGAGTAATGGCGAAAGGCAATTTGCCCGGAAATGTAGCGTTTGCCACACGCTGATCGCGGATGATAAACGACGGGCGGGGCCAACACTTTATGGGGTTTTTGGGCAAAAAGCAGGATCAGTCGAAGGATACAGCTATTCAGATGCCTTGTTAACTTCAGATATTATCTGGGACGAGGACACGATCAATGCCCTCTTTAGAGATGGCCCTGATCAGGTGACACCAGGGACCAAGATGCCAATTCAGCGCATGAAAAATGATAAGGATAGACAAGATTTGATCACCTTTCTTAAAACGATGACCACGACCGATAATTAATCACGATAAGGAGCAAAACACATGGATATGTTAATACGATCAAGCCTTGCGGCTATTATTATTTCACTGGTGGCTTATGCCATTTTGTCAAATATGGGGATGGAAACAGCCAGCATAATGACGGGTGAAATGGTGCGCGTAAACTAACGCGGTGAATATCACCCTCAAAGCCGCCATCATTCTGTTTGTATTTATGATGCCAGTTAAGGCAGATCATGGTGAAGAGACATGGCGTAACGCCAATGAAAAAGTGGTAAGCGTATTGCCCAAATGGCCAGGCTACGCCCAATCCGGTATTGGGGCGCCGCCAGGGACTGCGCCTGAAGGAAGCGGCATTTATATTTCACCAGCAGATAGCCTAATCTCAACCAGCTCGGCAAAAGAACACCTGCGCAGCAGATTTATTTTAACCGCCGCACATGTGATTACTTCTGCTGAAACTATTCATATTCGCCGCCATGATGGATCAATTCTTCCGGCACGGCTAGTGGTTGTAGATATTGATCGTGATCTGGCTTTGCTTAAAGTTGATCAAGCCGCGCCAGCACTAACGCCAAGCCTTGAGCCACTTTTCCCCGGTCGTCATGTTTGTGTTATCGGCAACAGTTTTGGCTTGGGGTTGAGTTTGAGTTGTGGGGTGGTCTCGGCAACAGGACGCCAAAAGATAGGGTTCAATGCGATTGAGGATTTTGTTCAGACAGACGCCGCGGTTAACCCTGGCGCATCAGGCGGGGCGTTGATAACAGGGACAGGTGACCTCATCGGTATGGTGGATGCCATTTTCACCAAAGAGGCAGATATTGATGCAGGCGTTAATTTTGCTATTAGCGCGGCACTTATCATTGAGGCATTAGAATATTGGCAAGCGGATGGGGTGTTTGATCAATAGGGCAGATATTCTTTTTTCCATTTCAGCACAACATTGAAAGAGATAGAAAGCCGCGGCATATCCACGCCGTTTGGATGCACAAAATGGTGCACAAACGAAGGCCATAACAATAATTGTCCACCTTGTGGCTGAACCCGATGTTCTGGATCAATCTGTCCATCACCGCGAATGGCGTTCATATTGGCTTGGGGTCGGGGATCATAGAAACTGATTGCCGCAAAATTGAGATCAGATCGAAACTGGTCTGCGCTGGACTGATCCGGAACAGCAATATAATACGTGCCGCTAAGCCATGAATGCGGATGGTTATGCAGATTGTGATAATCACCCTTCATATTTACATTTGGCCAGCCTTGAATAGCGAAATCAAGATCATAATCAATGCCCAAATTACGGGCATAATCCAAAATGGCCTGATGACAGCATTGGTTTAGCCATTGCAGAGCCGGATGATCAATCATAAAAATATTATCATTGAGGTATTGGGCCGTCATATCATCGCGGCTGACATTAGC
>JAQCJL010000145.1 GCA_027593125.1 Pseudomonadota bacterium
ATAGGTTTCAATGCGGGCCATTCAATCCAACGAAATTGTTGCCATGGCGTCATGCCCATCATCCGCGCCAATTTCCAATGGTTATCGGGAACAGACAACAATCGTGGTAAAAATACCCTAATCATCAAGGGTGCGTTGAAAAAGATATGCGCTAAAATTACCGCTTTTAATCCAAAAAAAGATGGTAATTCCGGTATCTGAATAAAGGGCAGATAGCCATTCACCGCGTCTATGAATTGATTGAATACGCCTTGCCGTCCCCAAATGGACAATAATCCGCTTGCCGCGACTGTGGTCGGGATCACAAAGGCCAATCCCGTAAGCATTCGTAATGCCCCCATGCCAAACCAATGATACCGCCGCGCCAATACCACACTGGCTGGAACTGCCACACATAAGGATAGTGCTGATGACCATAACGCCTGGCTTATGGCAGACCACAAAATGGCCCCTATACGGGGGCTTTGCCAAATCTTTGCTGGTACATCAATGATATTCCCTGATGACATGGTAAGAATGGCAAATAATGCCAACACCAATAGCCCCCATAACCCGAACACCAAAAGGCCACCAGCAAACTCGATTAGCCGCTGACTGGTTTTTCCTCGTCTGGGCAAAGCCTGATCCCAGCGATTTTTATCGGGATCAGACATAAGTTTAGGGACAGGGGGCATCATTTAATTCTGGCTTACCGCCATAATCCATTCATCAAGCCATTGTTTCTGTTTATCCGCTACCATGGCATTATCCAGCAAAAGCCCAGCAGGTTTTTCCGTCACCTCAAATCCTTCGGGTAAAGGGATGCCTTTAACTGCTGGATACATCCAATTTGTTGTCGGGATGAGGGATTGCGCCTCTGGTGTGAGCAAAAACGCCAAAAACTGTTGCGATAATTTCGGTTGATCTGTTGAGGCAAGCATTGCCGCTACCTCAATTTGCGTGTAATGCCCCTCAGTGAAGGCAAGATATTCATATTGGGACTGGTCTTCGGCAACACGGTGATAAGAAGGAGAAGTGGTATAAGACAGCACCATATCCACCTCATCATCGAGGAAAAGCCCATAGGCTTCAGACCAGCCTTTGGTAATTGTCGTGATTTTTGGCATGAAATTCTGCCAATTTTCACTAGCTTGATCACCATAAAGAGCCTTCATCCACAGCATTAAGCCAAATCCAGGCGTTGATGAGCGTGGGTCTTGAATAGCAATGCGCCAAGGATAATCGGATTGGATCAAATCAGTCATGGATGAGGGCACCTGATGATGTTTTGAAGCATCATAGACAAAGGCAAAATAACCCCAATCAAAGGGGATAAACACCTCATCTTGCCATGGCCCTATGGCTTCAGGCAGGTCAAGCATAGGATCGATTTGCGCTATTCCATGTGGGGCAAGGTTGAGGCTATTCTTAGCAACAGATATTTGCGAGGTGTCAAGGCCAAGGATAATATCTGCTGGTGTATTTTCGCCTTCAAGCCTGATGCGCGTTAATACCGCTAATGAGGTATCAAGCCCAATAAAGGTCAATGTGCATTCGCATTGCGCTTCAAATGCTGATTTGATCTTTGGTCCCGGGCCCCAATCAGCGGCAAAACTGTCATAGGTGTAAACAATTACCTCAGGCTTATCATTGGCTGAGGCTTGTGAAACCGCCAGCACTGGCAAGAAGCCCAATATCATTCCAGTCATGATTATGGTCATCATAACTGCGTGTTGTATGTGTTTAAAAGAAAGCATCAATATCTCCGTTTTGTCTAAACGATGAAAGGATACTGTCGAAAGTGAAGAGGGTGCCAACGGACATCTAATGATTATTCACATAAAAGATGCCTTGAAATGGCTTACTCATTCCTCCGCCAGCATTACCTGGTTCAGGTTCATGGGACTATCTCAGCCTGAAATGGGAATTAAACCCATCATCAAGCACCCCAAGAGTGTTCATTTATGTTTAACAGAACGCCGTTGAATATCAAGCAGCATTACATTCGCTTTGTTACTTGTTTCCATCAACCCACAAATTTTTTATCTTCTTAGGTAAGGGGGTTTGGGATCAGAGATGATTTTGTTTTAGTTCTATGGTAAAGATTATTTTATATTTGTCGCATAATAGTAATTATGTAAATTTTATAAAACACAGAATAATGCAATAGTAAAAATGGCTTAGCATGAAGCCCTAAAGCGAAATACTAAGGTCTCATACATAAATTAAGATGTGTCCCATCACTATCATAAGTATCGTCTGGATAAGCTGATGTAATATTTGCTGGCCTGTCATTAGTCATCGAAGCACGAAAGTCACGGCTGCGCCACTGGCTAATGGATTTATTAGCCACTGAGGTTGACGGCGATAAACGCCAATACCATGTGCCCTAACGCACAACGAGATATGAGGTCCAGATTTCGTTGTTATAGCCACAATCATCCAAAAGTGATGGGCAATTTCTGCAATTATTATAAGAAATCGCATCACAGACACCACGTTCAACAAAGGCTTTGGTTGCCATAATCCGGCCTGTAACATTATTGCAAGGCCGCACGCTAGCCTCACATTGGGCATAAGTTGTGCCATTAAAGACATAAGCCCCTTGCGTGACGTTGAACCGATACGGTGCGGCGGTTGTGGCGCTGAGATAATTGCCGCTACCAGCCTTATTAGCGGTGATTTCGCATGAACCCACCGCAAGCGCGGTAACGCGCCCATTTTGATCAACCTGACAAATACCAAGCGAATTAACCCCATAACTAATCGCCCCATTACCAGAACCACCTTGAACTGTTGGTAATTGCAGAGTTCCTTGTTCAGGGGTGTCACTTCCGCTAAGGGCGGTAAAGCTTAAGCTAGACTGCGGTGTTGCTGCTGAAACGGTAATTGAAATGGCATGACGGGCTGTATTACCGGCAGCATCTGATGCTGTTACGGTTAAGGATATCGGCGATTGACTAACTGATAAGCTCACACCTGAAACCAACAAAATCTCACCATTATTCGCATCAATCTGAAACAGATTGGCATTTGCCCCTTCACGGCCATATTGCACTGCTGAAGAATGGTCATCATTGGCATTAAGGATTAAAATCTGGCCAGTTGATAAGGTATTTAGGGCGAGCGTTGCTGGCGCAGATTGGAATGCCGGGGGCTGGTTGTCCCTACTCACCTGAGGATTAAGCGGGTCTAAATCCGCAACATTTCCAATACCGTCATTATCGGTATCTAGGCTTTCGCTTGCATCATTAGGAAAGGTATCTTGGCTATCAGGAACACCATCACCGTTAGAATCCGCTTGTTGAGAGCTGGTGGTGCCTGATGGCGTGTTTGATCCACCAAAGCCATAAGATGATGTTCGAGCAAACCCTGCTTGTGCTGTGCTTATGGAAAAACACATTATCAATACTGTGGTGATAAAGGCTTTGATGGGCATCATAATGAAGTTTCCTTTGATGATATTGAAAAAGGACTGAAATAAAAATCCAATGCTTTATGGGATGGGATTAAAAGGATCGTTTGAGAGGTTCAGATTCGTGGTCACAGGTGGTCGGGGGCATCGCCCAGACTCATATTTCTGATTCTCAGTAAGGTTAAGCAAATCTGCATCAGATGAAAAATTGCAAGGTCTTTCGGTACAAAGACACTTATATAGACGCACAGAATTGATATTAGAAACTAAGGCAGAGGGTTGATTACAAGCCACAACTATGGTGCCTGCATCAACATTAGCGTTTAGCACCCTGCCATCAGGGGCTGTGGTTAGCAAATTACCATACATCGCTGACGGACTGCCAATGGTGATGGCGTTGTCAAAATTAACGTTCATTGCCGTCACAACAGATATGGCAAACGCCTCACAAGATCCAAGCATTGAGGCATCATTACCAAATACAGTGAGGTTTTCACGTCCAGAAGTTAATTCAGATGATGTATTGATATCACCACTAAAGGTTATGATATCATTATTAATTGCTCGATTTATTTCTGTGAAATTAGTCACAGCCACATCAATGCGCGTGCTTGCCAAATAGCGTTGATATCCAACAGC
>JAQCJL010000022.1 GCA_027593125.1 Pseudomonadota bacterium
CGGTGGATTGGTTCACAGTGCAATTTAACAGAGCGCCCCACCCCTTTCCCCATCGGGCATCGCCATGCTTCGCCAAACCAGTGTTCGGCAGTGATGTGGCGAAAAACCCCCTCGCAAAATCTTGCCTGAACGGCTATAGAAAGAAACATGATTTTTTAGGCGAGGGATGTGACCACATGAAATTACAAACAGCCACCATCGCAGTCATCGGCGGCAGCGGGTTTATCGGCAGACAAATTGTTGAAAAACTGGCTCGCGCAGGGGCACGGTTAAAAATCCTAACCCGCAATGCTGATAAGGCCAAGTTTCTACGTCCAATGGGTGCCCCAGGTCAAATCACGCTGATTTCTGGCAAGGCCACGGATGATAAAGCCCTAGCCCAAGTTCTTGCTGGGGTGGATGCTGTGGTGAATACGGTTGGCATTCTGGCTGAAGGTGGTGGCCAACGCTTTGCCGCCCTTCAAGCAGACTTACCTACGCGCATTGGCCAGATCATGGCAAAGGCTGAAACCTCTGCCTCGTCATCTTCACGTCCCCATTTACCCCGCATTATTCATCTCTCTGCTATTGGTGCAGATCCCCAATCCCCTAGCCGTTATGCCCGAACCAAAGCAGCAGGTGAGGCAGGGTTGCTAGCAGCATTTCCTAAAGCTACGATTTTACGCCCTTCGCTAGTCTTTGGGGCGGGTGATGGGTTTTTTAATCGGTTTGCCGCTATGGCGGTGACTGCCCCTGCTTTGCCTGTTATTGGTGGTGGCACTAATCGCATACAGCCTGTTTATGTTGGTGATGTGGCAAATGCTGTGGTGGCAGCTTTGCAGGATCAAACTAGTATGGGCAAAACTTATGAACTTGGTGGGCCGGAGATTATTACGTTTCGTGAGGCTATGCGCTTTGTCTTACAAAGTATTGGCCGCTCAAGGATGCTAATGTCAGTCCCTTTCCCTGTGATGGGGCTTGCCGCTATGGCGATGTCTATCCTTCCGAACCCTCCGGTAACCCGTGATCAGTTAAAGTTGCTGAAATCTGATAATGTGGTATCGGCAGATGCGCTAGGTTTTGCAGAATTGGGTCTTACCCCCACCGGGATGGCGCTGATAGTGCCAAAATATCTTGAGCGCTATAAGCCAGGCGGACGCTTTTCCATAACCTAAGCCGTTAGGCAAAAGACCGGCGGTTTCATACTTATCTTATAAAGCGAGGGAAATAAGCAACAGCCCCAACGCCACCCTATAGATCACAAAGGGCATCATGCCGATGCGTTCAATCAAACGCATCATCAAAGTGATACTGATGAGCGCAACAATAAAGGACAAGCCAGCTGCCTTGAGGGCAGGGTCCATCATAGCTACCGACCCCTCCATAGCCATATCAGAGGCAGATTTCACGCTTGCCCCTAAAATGGCAGGGATAGATAAAATCATAGCAAACTGAACCGATGCTGTGCGGTTTAGCCCTGTCATACGGGCAATGGTGATGCAGATGCCTGATCGGCTTGTGCCCGGAATTAAAGCTAACGGCTGGGCTAAACCAATGGCAACAGCATCATACAAAGTCAGGGTTGTTAATTGTCGGCGGCCTGGCACACGATCAGCAAAAGCAAGCAAAATACCAAAGAAAATAGATGCGCAGCCAATGACCATCATGTGCCGCAAATACAATTCCACAATATCATACCGGCTAAAAAGATATCCAATGATAACCAATGGAATGGACGCGATGATAGCGATGATGGTCAAAGGAAACAAATCCCTGTACCTGCTACCAAAGGTCAGCAGTGATATCCCCATTGCCATCAGTAGGCGCAAATTATAGAGGATGACAGCGCCTAAACTGCCAAAATGAATTGCAATATCAATGACGAGACCCTGATCTTCTTGGTTCATCATTGATGGAAAAAGGGCAAGATGCGCGGATGAGGATACTGGCAAAAACTCAGTAATACCTTGAATAATAGCAAGTATTGCTAGGTATTCCATCGATTGCCCCTAAACCACAAATTTCTCATATGTTTTAATAGTATATCAGACTTTTCTGGTTCATAGGTTTTTTTATAATCATCTTAAACGCAAGGGGAGTGCGACAAAACCATAACGATCAATTTAATAATACCGTTTCGGTACTAATTTCATTGGTATTTATATTTTAATGAAGATAAAAAATGAAATTCATATCTTCTAATTCAAATTAGGGTAAAAATATTGACCTATTTAGGGAAGTGCGCTAGTTATATAGCAACAGCCAAAGTAATGCTGACCATCACCGATGAATTGGGGATCAATGATGACAACAAAATCCATGTTGCAATTTGTAACGCGCCATAAAGAAATGCCAGACAAACGGACGGCAGAACAGCGGCGCCATGATTTTGATGAGATTTATAACGATTTCAACGCTGATGCCGCCGCGCAACAGGCTGGGCGTTGTTCGCAATGTGGGGTTCCTTTTTGCCAAACCCACTGTCCACTTGGCAACAACATCCCTGACTGGTTGATGCTAACCGCAGAAGGGCGGCTTGAAGAAGCTTACGAAGTGTCCTCAGCAACAAATACCTTTCCTGAAATTTGTGGCAGGATTTGCCCGCAAGACCGCTTATGTGAGGGGAATTGCGTGATTGAAAAGGGGTTTGAAAGCGTTACCATTGGTGCGGTTGAACGCCATATTACCGAAACCGCCTTTGCTGAAGGGTGGGTCAAGCCGCCTATTCCCATGTTTGAGCGTGAGGAAAGCATAGGCATTGTTGGCGCAGGGCCAGCCGGATTAGCCGCAGCAGAACAGTTGCGCCGTCAAGGATATCAAATTACCGTTTATGACCGCTATGACCGCGTTGGCGGATTAATGATTTATGGCATTCCGGGATTTAAGCTTGAAAAAGATGTTGTGCAACGCCGTGAAGCGCTGTTGCGCGAAGGCGGAATTAATTTCGTCCTGAATTGCGCTATTGGTTCGGATATCAGTTTTGATGACCTTCGAAAAAAACATGACGCGGTTTTAATTGCCACGGGTGTTTATAAGGCCAGAACACTTGATATGGGGGATAGCAATTCTGGCTCTGATCCAGATGGTAACAACAACGCTTTGGTGCCGGCATTGCATTATTTGACCACCTCAAATCGGATTGGTCTTGGTGATAAAGTATCAGAATATGATGATGGTTCGCTTTCCGTTCACGGTAAAAATGTTGTTGTGATCGGGGGCGGTGATACCGCTATGGACTGTGTTCGCACAGCGATCCGCCAGGATGCGAAAAGCGTTACTTGTGTCTATCGCCGTGACCGCGCCAATATGCCGGGTTCCGCAAGAGAAGTTATGAACGCCGAAGAGGAAGGCGTGCGTTTTGAATGGCTGTCACAGCCTGTTGCATTTAGCAAAGATAAAAACGGTCAGATTAAGGGTGTGGTCTGTCAACGAAGTCGCCTTGGCGCCCCTGACGCGAGTGGCAGACAAAGCCCTGAGGCAATTGATGCGTCTGATTACACCCTAGATGCGGATATGGTGATTATGGCCCTTGGCTTTGACCCAGAAGATATGCCGAATATGTTTCATGAGCCTCGGTTAAAAGTGTCGCGTTGGGGCACCATCAGTATTGATTGGAAAACCATGATGACCAGTTTGGATGGGGTGTTTGCTGCAGGTGATATTGTTCGCGGTGCCTCGCTGGTGGTTTGGGGGATTAGAGATGGCCGTGATGCCGCAACCCACATCGACAGCTGGCTGACCCGAAATAAGGCAGAAGCCAGCATCAAGGCTAATCAGAAAGCAGCCTCTTAATTAGACAAATGATCACAGTAAAAGCATCAGCAATTCAGTTGCATAACTGCTAAGGACAATGACAATGACGCAATCCTTTAAAAACGCCGCCCCACAACAAGTTAGCCATGCTGATACCGCTTGGCTGAAAAACCGGCTTGAGATGCAGGATCGTCTGCAACAAGGTGGGGTATGGTCACCTGACCAAGAGCATGACGCTTGCGGCGTTGGTATGGTTGCGGCGATTGATGGTAAGCCATCGCGTCAAGTGGTGGAAAAAGGCATTGAGGCCTTGCGTGCGGTCTGGCATCGCGGGGCGGTTGACGCTGATGGAAAAACAGGTGACGGGGCAGGAATTCATTTGGAAATTCCCCGGGATTTCTTTGTTGAGCACATCGCCCATACAGGTCATGCCGTTGATGATGGCCGTATTGGTGTGGGCATGGTCTTTTTGCCGCGAACTGATATGGCCGCGCAGGAACGCTGTCGCTGTATCGTTGAGGATGAAATTCTCGCCGCTGGTCTTACAATTTATGGATGGCGGCAAGTGCCCGTGGATATTTCAGTCATTGGTAGCAGAGCCGAAGCTACCCGCCCTGAAATTGAACAAATCATGTTTTCAACCCCGATTGACCAAGACGAAGATGAGATTGAACGCAAACTATATGTTATTCGCCGAAAGATAGAAAATGCTGTTCTGGCTGAACGCATTATGGAGTTCTACTTATGTTCCTTTTCAGTGCGTTCAATTATTTACAAAGGGATGTTTCTGGCGGAGCAAGTATCAGACTTTTATCCTGATCTAAAAGATGAACGCTTTATCTCACGTTTTGCGGTTTATCATCAGCGGTATTCAACGAACACCTTTCCGACCTGGCGTCTTGCGCAACCGTTCCGTGTGCTTGCCCATAATGGGGAAATCAACACTTATCGCGGCAATCTGAACTGGATGTCTTGCCATGAAGACCGAATGAGCTCGCCTCTCTTTGGGGAAGATGTTGAGCATCTCAAGCCTGTGGTTCAAGGGGGATCTTCGGATTCTGCGGCACTTGATGCAGTATTTGAATTGATGCTGCATGGTGGGCGTGACTTACCTATGGTTAAAACCATGATGGTTCCCGAAGCCACAGGTGACGATGCTTCAAAAGACCTTAAAGACCTTTATGGATACTGCAACGCGGTGATGGAACCATGGGATGGTCCAGCAGCTTTGGCCTCCGTCTCAGGGAATTGGGTGTTGGCATCAGTTGACCGAAATGGTCTGCGCCCCATGCGCGTTACGATTACGAATGATGGGTATATTATCGCAGGATCAGAAACCGGCATGGTGCAGGTTGATGAACATCAGATCGTTGAAAAAAGCCGCCTTGGGCCAGGACAGATGATCGCTGTTAATTTGGCTGAAGGTAAGGTTTATCATGATGCCGAACTTAAGAAAATGCTGATTAAGCGAAAAGATTGGGGGCGTTGGCTTGGGCGCTCACAGGTGATGGATAACCTGTTGGCTGCGAGTAAAAACATCCCTGAAAAAATTATATCTGGTGATGATATGCGCCGCCGCCAACTGACGGCTGGCTGGACGCTTGAAGATTTGGAATTGTTGCTTCAACCCATGGCAGAAGACGGAAAAGAAGCCATTGGTTCAATGGGGGATGATACGCCGCTTGCCGTGCTGTCGAATAAATATCGTGGCTTGCATCATTTCTTTCGCCAGAATTTCTCGCAAGTGACCAATCCGCCTATTGACTCCTTGCGTGAACGCCATGTGATGACCTTACGAACTCGGCTCGGCAATCTTGGCAATATTCTAGATGAAAGCGCTGAGCAATGTGACCATCTTTTACTCAATTCCCCTGTTTTGACTACAGCAGAAGAAAGCTCTCTACAGCAATGGTTAGGGGATCGGGCGGCTATCATTGATGTGACGGTAGATGCCAATATTGATGCTGAAGGATTCCAGCAAGCTATTGATGATATTGAGCGTGCTGCTGAGGAAGCAGTGCGTGGTGGGGCAGAACATTTGATGCTGGATGATCGCAATACGTCTGCTGATCGGATTGCCATTCCGTCCATTATTGCAGTTGGTGCTGTCCATTCTCATTTGGTCCGCCAACAATTGCGCACCTTTACCTCAATCAACATAACTAGTGGGGAATGTTTAGATGTTCACCATATTGCGGTTTTAATTGGTGTTGGGGCAACAACAGTTACACCTTGGCTGGCTGAAGCTTGTATTAAAGACCGCCATGAACGCGGTCTTTTCAAAGGCATGAGCCTTGATACAGTGATTGGCAACTTCCGGACAGCAATTGAAAACGGCTTGCTGAAAATCATGTCCAAGATGGGAATTTCGGTGTTAGCATCTTATCGGGGTGGCTATAATTTTGAGGCACTAGGCCTGTCCCGATCACTGGTATCGCGGTATTTTCCGCCAATGTCATCCCGGATTTCAGGGCTGGGGATGTCGGGCATCTTTAGCCAGATTAAGGCTTTGCATCAAAAAGCATGGTCTGAACAAAAGGCCGTGCTTCCGGTCGGCGGCTTTTTTAGGTTCCGTCAATCTGGTGAACATCACGCTTTTGATGCCAATGCGATCCACGCTATGCAGAGAGCGTGTGATACTGGCAGTTACGATGCCTGGAAAGCATATAGCGATATCGTATCCAAGGCACGTCCTGTGAATTTGCGTGATCTTCTGGATTTCGTCTCAAAGCATGACGCGGTTAATATTGATCAGGTTCAAAGTATCACTGAGATACGCAAACGCTTAGTATCCCCTGGAATCTCACTAGGTGCACTTAGCCCCGAAGCGCATGAGACTTTGTCCATCGCCATGAACAGAATTGGCGCAAAGTCTGATTCCGGTGAAGGGGGCGAAGACCCAGCAAGGTTTGTGTTAAGAGATAATGGTGACAATCCATCTTCAGCAATTAAACAAGTCGCGTCAGGGCGTTTTGGTGTTACTGCTGAATATCTGAACAATTGTGAAGAGCTTGAGATTAAAGTGGCACAAGGGGCCAAGCCTGGTGAGGGTGGGCAATTACCCGGCATCAAGGTAGATAGCCTGATCGCCAGATTGCGCCATTCAACCCCTGGCGTGACCTTGATCTCACCACCGCCGCATCATGATATCTATTCCATTGAGGATTTGGCGCAATTAATCTATGACCTCAAACAGATCAACCCGAATGCAAGGGTTTGCGTTAAACTTGTCGCTGCAACAGGCATTGGCACGATTGCGGCTGGTGTTGCCAAAGCTAAAGCTGACACCATTTTGATTTCTGGTCATGGCGGCGGCACAGGAGCAAGCCCACAATCATCCATTAAACACGCTGGATTGCCATGGGAAATGGGGCTTTCTGAAGCGCACCAAGTCCTGACCATGAATGGCTTGCGTAACAAGGTGATCCTTAGAACTGATGGGGGTCTGAAAACAGGGCGTGATGTGGTGATGGCCGCGATGCTTGGGGCTGATGAATATGGTATTGGCACCGCATCGCTGATCGCAATGGGATGTATTATGGTCAGACAGTGCCATTCGAACACCTGTCCTGTCGGAGTGTGTACCCAGCGCGAAGATTTGAGAGCAAAATTCACAGGTACCCCTGAAAAGGTTGTTCAATTGTTCACACACATTGCTGAAGAAGTTCGCGAAATCTTAGCCTCACTTGGTGTATCCAGTCTTGATGAGGTGGTAGGGCGTACAGATTTACTGCGTCAAGTAAGCCGTGGTGATGCCGCGCTTGATGATCTTGATCTCAATCCAATTTTGGTTCGGGCTGATGGCACGACGCATGGGCGTAAGCCTAATCATGAACGTAACGAAGTTCCTGATACCCTTGATGCCCTGATGTTAACAGATGCTCGAAACGCCCTTGATCGCGGTCAACGGATGCAGCTTTCCTATAATGTTAAGAATACCCAGCGTGCTATTGGTACGCGCTTGTCATCACATATCACGCGCAAGTTTGGCATGACAGGATTAAAAGAGGAAACGATTACCGTGCGGTTACGCGGCTCTGCTGGGCAATCGCTAGGCGCTTTTGCGGTGCAAGGCCTAAAGCTTGAAGTGCATGGGGATGCTAATGATTATGTGGGTAAAGGCCTGTCAGGTGGCCTGATCAGCATTCGCCCTATGGCGGCGTCGCCATTAGTGCCACAAGATCATACCATCATTGGTAATACTGTGCTTTATGGGGCGACTTCTGGTAAATTATTTGCCTCTGGCCAAGCTGGTGAGAGGCTGGCGGTTCGCAATTCAGGGGCCATCGCAGTGGTTGAGGGCTGTGGGTCTAACGGATGTGAATACATGACAGGCGGTGAGGTTGTTGTTCTGGGACATGTCGGGTCCAATTTTGGGGCTGGAATGACCGGCGGTATGGCCTTTGCCTATGATCCTGATCATAAGTTTGAAAACCAGATCAATCTGGAAAGCATAGGACTATATCGGCTTTCGACTTTACATTGGGCCAATCATCTTAAAGCCAGAATTGAGGAACATTTCCGACATACCTCATCACAGATCGCAGCAAAGATTTTGTCTGAATGGGATAAAGCGGCATCGCAATTTTGGCACATTGTTCCGCATGAAGTGTTGCCGCATTTGTCGCATCCTGTTATCGTAGACAATGTGGGTGAGGCTATCGCCTGATCTATTCACTTAGTGTCAAATTCATCCTCGGTTTTACCCTTTGGTGAAAGTAATATAGACAACGCCATGGACACTGCCGATCATCCTGTTCAAAACCTATCAGTTGTGGTCAGACAACAAACCTTTAATGATGCTGCTGAAATTGATCGGCTGATGGGTTTGGGCTTTAGCTCAAGCCATAGTGGACGCAACATTTGGCGTTTGCGTGAAGGTGAGGTGTTGGATGAATTGTGCTTGGTGGCAGAAGCTGAAGCCGGTCACCTTTTAGGTTCAATCCGGTACTGGCCCATTACCATTGCTGATAAGCCATCCATTTTGTTGGGGCCATTGGCGGTTGACCCAGCGGTGCGCGGCAGGGGCATTGGTGTTCAGTTGGTGCGCCAGAGTCTTGAACGCGCCTTGTCAGGGCCTTGGCATTGGTGCTTTATTTCTGGTGAACCTAACTATTATCTTAAGTTTGGATTTAGCCCAGTGACTTATGAAGATGTCAGCCTTCCTGCCCATATCGAAGAAGAACGCCTACATATGTTGGCCTTATCGTCAGCAACGCCAGAGGATATGCCGCCGAAGCCATGGCCTGTGCTGTCTATGCATTCTTTCCCCAAAGAGGCTAAGTGATGAGGGTTTTGCATCATTACTGGTTGTCTTCAGGATCACGTTTTGTGCGGCTTTTCCTCACGGAACAAAAGCTAGATTTTTTACCAAAACTTGAAGAATACTGGCGTAAAGAAACCGCTTTCCTAAAGCTGAATGTGGCAGGCAGTGTTCCCGTGCTTGTTGAAGATGACGGGACGGTTCTTTGCGGCAGTTATGTTGTTGCGGAATATTTTAATGACGTTCTGCCAGATGGTCACTTGTTACCTGGGTCCGCATCGGAACGAGCTGAGGTAAGGCGTCTTTTTGATTGGGCGGCAGGCCGTTTTGAGCGCGAGGTGGTACAGCCATTAATCCATGAACGCCTGATCCGCCGCATGATGGGTGATGGTGTACCATCATCGGTGGTTATTCGCTCTGCCTTAAGCAATATGAATGTGCATCTGGCGTATTTTAATCATCTGGCTGAGCACCGCCAATGGTTGGCAGGTGCAAAATTGAGCATAGCGGACCTGATGGTAGCAGCAGCTCTTTCCGTTCTGGATTATATGAATGATATCCACTGGGATGAATGGGATGAGCTAAAAATGTGGTATGCGCGCATCAAATCACGCCCATGTTTTCGGGCGTTATTATCCGATCAGGTGACAGGCATCATGCCGCCACCGCATTACACCAATTTAGATTTCTAAAGCAAACCGTCAGGGTTTGGTTTGGCGGGTGATTTCTGCCATGGTGGCTAGCAAAGTATCTAGCTGATCCGGTTCTGAAAAGCGATGATTAGCATCAGCATCGAACAACACTTGCACATCTTTATGGGGAATGGCCGCAGCGATGCGATTAGCAGTTTGCCATGGCACTTCTTCGTCTTTCATTCCGTGTAATAAGCGAACAGGACAAGAGATCGGCATCTTCCCCCCTAGCACCAAATGATCACGTCCTTCAGTGATTAATTGATAGGGATAGATCACATCACCTTCAACATAGGGATTAGGCACAGCGATTTGTCCGCTTGCGGCCATGGCCTTTTGCTGATCTGGGGTCATTGTGTTCCAGATTAACTCTTCGGTGAAATCTGGCGCAGCGGCAATGCCAATTAGTCCGGCAACCTGGTTGGATCTTGCCATGGCTACTAACAGCATAAGCCAGCCCCCCAACGATGACCCCACCAGATAGCATTTGCCCGGAACCAATTGATCAATGATGGCAATGCAATCGGCTTTCCATTGCCCAATCGTGGCGTCATGCATATTCCCATCCGATTGACCGTGTCCGGTATAATCAAAACGGATGCAGCCAAAATTCTGATGTTTTGCCCATTCCTCTACGACTAACGCCTTGGTGCCATCCATATCCGAGCCATGCCCGTGAAGAAAGACAATAGTTGGGCTTCCCTCAACAAGAAATCCCCGATAGGCCAGTTTTCTGCCATCATGTTCTAGAAACGATAGGGGGGTGGTAGTATCCGTTATCATTAAGCGTCCTGCCTCTGATGGGATGCTTATCAGCTAATAAAGCGATATACAAGAAGCTGATGAAGCGTTAAAAGCGTATCCATCATTATCATTAATTATGTCAGCACTTTATCCATGCCATCACAACTTCTCAAAGGCAAGACCATCATGCAAATTCTCCCCAGCCTAAATCAAGGTGGGGTGGAACGTGGCACATTGGAAATGGCAGAGGCCATTCTAGCCGCAGGTGGCCGTGCGCTAGTCGTAAGCACAGGTGGGGTCATGGTGACACGCCTAAAACGCATGGGCGCAGATCATATTGTTTTGCCTGTGGCTTCTAAAAACCCATTGCGCTGGCCCTTTATTCGGCGCCGCTTGCGACAGTTAATGATCGATGAGGGGGTGGATTTAGTTCATGTGCGATCAAGAGCCCCAGCATGGATTACGATGGCGGCGGCACGGAGCATCAAGGTGCCTGTAGTATCCACCATTCATGGCCGCTTTAAAGCCGGCAATTTTGTTAAGCGTTATTACAATTCTATCATGGTGCGCTCAGACCACATTATCGCCATTTCGCGTTATATTGCCAGGCTGGTTAAAGATCAGTTTCCAAAAGTTTCGAAACGCATAACCACCATCCACCGCGGAGTGGATATTAATATGTTTGATCCTGCCAAAGTGTCGGCGCAACGCGTCATTAATGCCGCGGATCATTTGGGGATTCCTGATCATAAAAAGGTTGTGATGCTGCCTGCGCGTCCCTCTCTCTGGAAAGGCCAGCTGGTTACGATTGAGGCCATGGCAAAACTTAACCAAAAAGACACTATATTGGTATTGGTTGGTGCGCTTTCTGGTAAGGCAAGTTTCCAAGATCGTCTTACCGCCAGCATTTCTAAGTATGGATTAGAGGGATGTGTAAAACTAGCACCTGAAAGTCAGGATATGCCAGCGGCATTAATGCTTGCCGATGTGGTGGTTATGCCATCTCTTACCCCTGAACCTTTTGGCAGAGTCGCTATTGAGGCCCAAGCCATGGGTCGCCCGGTGGTGGCATTTAACCATGGGGGCGCGGCAGAGAGCATTAATCCTGGTGATACGGGGTGGCTAGCAGAGCCGGGGAATGTTGGTAGTTTTGCCGAGGCTATTGCCGAAGCACTAGCTCTTAAAGCTCGTGATCGAAAGCAATTTGCTAATCGTGCTCGTGAGCACATTATTGCGAATTTCTCAACAGATCTGATGGTATCAAAAACTCTTCGCATTTATACCAAAGCCTTGAAATCTGCTTTGGTATAGTTTTTGAAGGTGTTATCGCTTGAATGGCTTGGCTCAAAAGGCTAAGAACAGGTACTTATAATAAAGATTTTAGAAATCATCACAATAATGATGAGGGTATAATGCCAGTTATCACGCTTCCAGATGGCTCTAAGCGCCAGTTCGATCAGCCCGTTACCGCCTATGAGGTTGCGGCAGATATTGGTGCTGGTTTGGCAAAGGCAGCATTAGCGGCACGGATGAATGGCGATCTCATTGATCTGAGCCGGGTTATCGAAGATGATGTAAGTCTTGCGCTAGTGACGGCAAAAGATGATGACGCGCTAGCCCTGATCAGGCACGATTGCGCCCATGTTTTGGCTGAGGCTGTGCTTGAGCTATACCCCGAAACCCAAGTCACAATTGGCCCATCTATCGAAAATGGGTTTTATTATGATTTTTATCGGGAAACTCCGTTTTCCGAACAGGATTTAGCCGCGATTGAAACCCGTATGCATGAAATTGTGGATCGGGATGAGGCTATCACTCGTGAAGTCTGGACACGGGATGAGGCAATCGCATTTTATAAGAAAAACAATGAACCTTTTAAGGTGGAATTGGTAGATGCCATTCCTGCTGATGAGACGGTGACGTTTTACCGACAAGGGAATTTTATTGATCTTTGTCGGGGCCCTCATGCGCCTTCAACCAAAAAAATTGGTCACGCTTTTAAGCTTATGACAGTGGCAGGGGCATATTGGCGCGGTGATAGCAAAAACCCAATGTTACAACGGATTTACGGAACAGCTTTTTTCACGGATAAAGACCTCAGCGCATATTTAACAATGCTTGAGGAAGCGGAAAAGCGTGACCACCGTAAGCTAGGTAAGGCACTTGAATTGTTTCATATTCAAGAAGAAGCCACAGGTTCGGTATTCTGGCATCCTAAAGGATGGACAATGTACCGCGTGATTGAGAGTTATATGCGCCGGCGTTTAGATAAAGCGCAATATAAAGAGGTCAAAACCCCCCAGCTGATTGATCGCAGTTTGTGGGAGAAATCAGGTCATTGGGATAAATTCCGTGAAAATATGTTCACCGCTGAAAGCGAAGGTGATCGTATCCTTGCCCTCAAACCGATGAATTGTCCCGGTCATGTTCAGATTTACCGTCAAGGGATCACGTCATATCGCGATTTGCCGCTTCGAATGGCGGAGTTTGGATCATGCCACAGAAATGAGCCTTCGGGCGCCTTGCACGGGATCATGAGGGTTCGGGCATTTACCCAGGATGACGCTCATATTTTTTGCACCGAAGACCAAATCGACAGTGAAGGCAGGGCCTTTTGTGATTTGTTGCTAGATATCTATCGGGATTTTGGCTTTGATGAGGTGCGAGTCAAGTTTTCAGATCGTCCTCCGGTTAGAGCAGGCGATGATGCCACTTGGGATCGTGCTGAGTCAGCTTTGCAATCCGCAACAAAGGCGGCAAATCTAGAAACAACCTTGAACCCTGGTGAAGGGGCGTTTTATGGCCCTAAGCTTGAGTTTGTGTTGCGTGATGCTATTGGCAGGGATTGGCAATGCGGCACATTGCAGGTGGATTTTGTTCTGCCTGAACGCCTTGATGCTGAATATGTGGCCGAAGATGGATCACGCAAACGGCCAGTGATGCTGCACCGTGCCATTTTAGGGTCTATGGAACGCTGGATTGGTATTCTGATCGAGCAATATGCTGGTCGTATGCCGCCATGGTTGGCGCCTGTTCAATTGGTTGTTGCCCCGATCACCGATGCCGCAAAATCCTATGCCGCAGAGGTCAGGGAACGCGCAGCGGCTATGGGCTTCCGGGTAGAGTTTGATGGCCGTAATGAAAAAATCAGCTATAAGGTGCGTGAGCATTCTGTGGCAAAGGTGCCATATATTATAGCGGTTGGGGAAAGGGAAATGGCAGAACGCACCATTGCCTTGCGCCGACTTGGTGAAAATGGACAGGAAATCTTGCCCATGGATGAGGCGCTTGCCACACTTGCCAAAGAAATTACACCGCCAGATATGAAAACCCCTTGATTTTTGTAGCCTTTTTATGTCCATTCTATTAAACTTTAATATTATTCTATCCGCAAAGGAGATACTTCGATAGTCCGTCCACCAATAGGCCCGCAAAAGGGCAATATGAGTCGTAATGGTCCTCGTGTTAACGATGCTATTACTAATCCGACCGTTCGCTGCATTGATGAAAATGGTGAACAATTAGGTGTTATTAGTCTTAGGGATGCTCTGCAAAAGGCAGAAGATGCTGGACTTGACCTTGTTGAGGTTCAACCGAATAATGACCCGCCAGTGTGCAAAATTCTGGATTACGGTAAGTTTAAATACGAAACCCAGAAACGCGCCAATCTCGCCAGAAAAAAGCAGAAAATCGTTGAGGTGAAGGAAATCAAACTTCGCCCCAATATTGATGAACACGATTATCAAGTCAAAATGCGCAATGTTCGCAAGTTTATTGATGCTGGCGACAAGGTTAAGGTAACGTTGCGGTTTCGTGGCCGTGAGATGGCTCACCAAGAACTTGGCGCGCAAGTGCTAACCCGTGTTCGGGATGAAATGGAAGAAATTACCAAGGTTGAGGCTATGCCAAAGATGGAAGGCCGCCAAATGGTGATGGTGCTAGCGCCAGCATAAGTGGGGTTGGTTTTTTTAACCTTTACTTATTGCTAAGGGGATTAATGCCATATGGGGTGTTATGCGGTTTTATGGCTTGCATTCCGCATATTTTATGGCTAAAACCTCTAAATGTTCCGCGACCGGGCGTATAAGGGCATGCCCGGCCGGTTGATGATCAACCCGGCTGATTTATTCAGCCTTACCCAAAAGAGGATGAAATGCCCAAAATGAAAACCAAAAGCGGGGCGAAAAAGCGTTTTCGTCTGACCGCTACGGGGAAAGTTCGTGGCAGTGCCGCCTTTCTCCAGCACAATCTCCGCCGTCGTTCCCAGAAAATGAAACGCCAAGCGCGTGGCACCATGATCCTTAGTGATGCTGATGCCCGTATTGTTAAGCGTTTTCTGCCTTACGCCTAATTTCAGGAGATTGATATGGCTCGAGTAACCTCTGGCACAACTGCTGCCAACCGTCATAAGAAAGTCATCTCTGCTGCCAAGGGCTATTATGGTCGGCGCAAGAATGTTTTCCGTGTTGCCAAACAGGCCGTTGATAAAGCGCGCCAATATGCTTACCGTGACCGCCGTGTGCGTAAACGGGAAATGCGGGCACTTTGGATTCAGCGGATCAATGCTGCTGTCCGTCTTTATGGCATGACCTATTCGCAATTCATGAACGGCATTAAACTTGCTGGGATTGAGATTGACCGCAAAGTGATGGCTGATCTTGCGGTGCGTGATGAAGCAGCGTTCAAAGCGCTGGTTGATCAGGCGCGCAAGGCGTCAGCCTAAGCGGAGAATAAACCTATGGCTGGTGCCGATCCGCAAGCATTGAAGGATACTCTCCTTGCGGCGATCGGCGCGGCCGATACCCCTGATGCGCTTGAAGCGATAAGAATTGAAGCTTTAGGAAAAAAGGGTCAGCTGACCCAAGCCATGAAATCCTTGGGCACGCTTGAGGGTGATGCCCGGCGCGATATGGGCCAAGCTCTTAATGCGGTAAAAGACGCTGTCACCCATGCTCTTGAATCGCGCCGATCTGAACTTGCCCTCATTGAGTTAAACAAACGGCTAGAACAAGAAAAGGTCGATGTATCGCTTAGTCATCGCCCTGAGGCAATTGGCGTTATTCACCCCTTATCTCGGACGCTTGAAGAAATCCTAGTGATTTTTGCTGAAATGGGTTTTGTCGTCGCCGAAGGCCCTGATATCGAAACTGATTATTACAATTTCACCGCGCTTAATATGCCTGAGGATCATCCGGCAAGGCAGGAACACGATACGTTTTACATGACCCCGAATATTGAGGGTGTTCGTAAAGTGCTTAGAACCCATACCTCGCCTGTGCAAATTCGCACCATGGAACAGATGAAACCACCGATCCGCATTATTGCGCCTGGCCGCACTTATCGTTCTGATCATGACGCGACCCATTCACCAATGTTTCACCAATGCGAGGGGCTTGTCATAGGTGATGGTATTACGATGGGGCATCTTAAAGGCTGTTTGATTGAGTTTTGCCGCGCCTTTTTTGATGTCGATGATCTGCCTGTGCGCTTCCGGCCTAGCTATTTTCCTTTCACGGAACCTTCAGCAGAAGTGGATATTGGGTGTAATCGCGATGGTGGCGGCTTAACCATTGGGACTGGCGCCGATTGGCTTGAGATTTTGGGTTGCGGTATGGTCAACCCAAGAGTGCTGGAATATTGCGGTATTGATCCTAATGAACATCAGGGCTTTGCCTTTGGTATGGGGCTTGAACGCTTAGCCATGCTGAAATATGGCATTCCTGACTTGCGACCATTTTATGATAGCGATTTGCGCTGGATGCGGCATTACGGATTTATGCCGTTTGATCCGCCATCGGTTCATCTTGGTCTTTAGGGAGCAGCGAAGCCAATGAAATTTACTTGGTCATGGCTAAAAGATCATCTTGATACTGATGCTGAGATGGCTGTCATTCTTGATGCGCTTCCGATGCTTGGGCTTGAGGTTGAAAGCGTGACTGATCGCGCAGAGGCACTAAAACCATTTCATATTGCGCGCATTATTAAGGCGGAACCTCATCCTAACGCGGACAGTTTAAGGGTGTGTCAGGTGGATACTGGTAATGGTATGGTTGAGGTTGTGTGCGGCGCTCCGAACGCGGCTGCAGGCCTTGTTGGGGTGTTTGCGCCTGTTGGGGCTTATGTCCCGGGGATTGACCTAACGCTTACCGAGGCAGAAATCCGCGGTGTGACCTCACGCGGGATGATGTGTTCTGAACGCGAAATGATGATTTCAGATGAACATGACGGCATTATTTCCTTGCCTGAAGATGCCCCAATTGGCGCTTCATTTGCGGCTTATGCTGGTTTTGATGATCCGATTATTGAGATTGCCATTACCCCTAATCGCGCAGATTGCCTTGGCGTGAGGGGAATTGCTCGTGATTTGGCAGCGGCTGGTTATGGGATATTAATACCCCTTGCTGATCATCAGATTAAAGCCAAAGGCAAAAGCGACATTTCATGGAAACTGGATTTGCCTGCGGACCAACAGCACCTTTGCCCTTTGGTAACAGGACGGGTGTTCCGAGGCTTAACCAATGGTGCGTCACCAAAATGGATGCAACAGCGCCTCTCTGCTGTTGGCCAACGCCCTATTTCAGCATTAGTTGATATTACCAATTATGTGATGCTTGATCTTGGCCGTCCTCTGCATGCCTATGACGCTGACCGAATTAAAGGGGACACGCTGACCATTCGGCTGGCTAAGGCTGGTGAAGAGATGACAGCGCTGAACGAAAAAACTTATGCTCTTAATGATACCATGCTGGTGATTGCTGATGATGATGGGGCGGATGACTTGGCGGGTATTATGGGCGGTGAACGCACTGGCGTAACCAATACCACAAGTAATATGTTCCTTGAGATTGCTATTTTTGATCCGGTTGCTGTTGCAATGACAGGACGTAGATTGAACATTCATTCGGATGCACGCTATCGGTTTGAAAGAGGCTTGGATGTAACCTCACCAGACTGGGCGATGGATTATGTTTCTCAGATGGTGCTAGATATTTGCGGTGGTGAGGCCTCAGAAATTGATCGCCACGGCGTGGGCGCAGATTGGGAACGCCAAATCTCTTATCGTCCTGATCAGGTAGAAGAATTAACCTCTGTGGTCATCACGCCGGACAAACAACAGAATATCCTAACCACCCTTGGTTTCAAAATCTCAAGCGATGGTGATCAATGGCAAGTCATGCCACCACCATGGCGAGGAGATATTGTGGGTTCTGCGGATTTAGTCGAAGAAGTTGTTCGCGTTAGCGGTTATCACCTGATCCCAGAATTATCCTTGCCACGTGATCGCGTGGTTAGCCATCCTGCGGTTTCTGATGCACAAAAGCGCCCGATTGTCTTGCGCCGGTTTATGGCAGGGCGCGGCTTGAATGAGGCCGTCAGCTTTACTTTTTGTGATGCCGCTACTGCTGAAAAATATGGTGGCGGGGCAGAGGCTTTGCGGTTGGCTAATCCGATCAGCACAGATTTATCTGTCATGCGCCCATCACTGATCCCTATTTTGCTTAATGTCGCTGCTCGAAACCAGGCAAGAGGTGAGGGCGATGTTGCTGTGTTTGAAATCGGGCCGGTATTCACAGGTGACACCCCTGAAGATCAGCATACTGTGCTAGCTGGGGTGCGATGTGGAATGATTTCACCCCGAGAATGGACAGGGTCAGCAAGGCCAGTGGATTGGCTTGATGCCAAGGCAGACGCCATTGCCGCGCTATCAGCGTTAGGGGTTCGGGTGGATGCTTTGCAAGTTCGGCTTGATGCACCCGGGTGGTACCACCCAGGCCAAAGCGGAACGCTTAATCAGGGTAAGGTGACTTTGGCACGTTTTGGCACAATCCATCCTGCTTTTGCTGCTGCTCATGATCTGGATGATCACAAAGGTGCCGTTGCTGGGTTTGAGGTGATGCTTGATGCGGTTTCCATGCCGCGCAAGAAAACAGCTCAGCGCCCTATGGCACAATTATCTTCTTTTCAGCCTGTGGGGCGTGATTTCGCCTTTTTGCTGGATGATGCCGTGACCGCAGAAAACCTGATCCGTGCAATGAAAGGCGCAGGCAAGCCGCTTGTGACAGAGGTCACGGTGTTTGATGTTTATGCTGGTAAAGGTATTCCAGAAGGAAAGAAATCTGTCGCGTTATCCGTCACCCTTCAGCCAACCAAAGCCACTTTAACTGAAGCAGAGATTGAGGCGACATCTGCCGCCATCATCGCCGCGGTTGAAAAACATTGTGGCGGTGTGCTTAGATCTTAACCACTGATTTATTTGCAATATATGACCAGCTTAGACCTGATGCGGTCAAGCTGATCATGATCATGGGTTAAATCCGGTTAATAGCGGAAATCACTGCGCGAATGGGGGCACGGGTAATAGATGTGTCTAGCCCCACGCCATACACATGGCGATTGTTATCATCCGGTAATTCTAATTCTACATAAGCAGCAGATTCAGCCTTTGATGTTGCACTTCGCGTGTTCTGGCCAAAATCTTTGAGGCTGAAGTTGAGATTAAAGCGGTTCCGCATCCCATTAATAAAGGCAGAGATCGGGCCATTTCCTGTGGCCTCAAAGCTGATGTTTTCGCCCTGATAATTGACAGTCGCGGAAATATCTTCTTGGTCTTTTTCATGGTCGGATTTCTGGCTGGAAAAGCTGATCAAGGTAAAAGGCCCATTTTGATTGACATATTCATCCATGAAAATGTCAAAAATACGGGTGCTGGTGATTTCCTGGCCGGTCATATCAGCAACTTTTTGAACTGCTTTACTTAATTCAATCTCTGCCCCTCGCGGCAGTTTAATATGATGATCCATCTCTAGCAAATAGGCGACCCCACCTTTACCAGATTGGGAATTGACACGAATAATGGCCTCATAAGTACGGCCAATATCAGACGGATCAATGGGCAGATAGGGCACTTCCCAGTGGTTATCGCTATTTTCATTTAAGGCATCCATGCCTTTGCGAATAGCGTCCTGATGACTGCCTGAAAATGCAGTATGAACAAGCGACCCAGCATAGGGGTGGCGCTCATGTACAGGCAACTGGTTACAGAACTCTGCGGTTTCAATGATATGATTGATATCGGAAAAATCCAACATCGGATCAACACCTTGGGTCAACAGATTAAGACCAAGGGTGGCAATATCAACATTGCCTGTGCGCTCACCATTGCCAAATAAAGTGCCCTCAACCCGGTCACCTCCAGCCATTAGGCCAAGCTCAGTCGCGGCAATGGCACAGCCACGGTCATTATGAGGATGCAAGGACAATATGATGCTATCACGGCGGCTAAATTGGCGTGACATCCATTCGATTTGATCAGCATAGATATTGGGTGTGGACATTTCCACGGTTGCAGGCAGGTTAATGATGGTTTTGTTTTTTGGTGTTGGTTGCCAGACATCCATCACTCCCTCACAAACCTCAAGCGCGTAATCCAGTTCTGTGCCAGTGAAAGATTCTGGTGAATATTGCAGCTGAAGCTGTGTGTTCGCAAGCCTACCAATACGGTCAGCCACCATCTTTGCGCCATTGATGGCAATATCCTTTACCCCTTCTTTGCTTTCCTTAAACACGACTCGTCGTTGCAGGGTTGAGGTCGAGTTATAAATATGCAGGATGGCTTTTTTGGCCCCTTGGATAGCCTCAAAAGTGCGATCTACTAAATGTTCTCTAGCTTGGGTTAACACCTGTATCGTCACATCGTCAGGAATATGGCCCCCTTCAATCAGCTCACGGCAGAAATTAAAATCGGTTTCTGAGGCGGAGGGGAACCCAACCTCAATTTCCTTGAACCCCATTCCGACAAGCAGACGGAACATGGCCATCTTTCTAGGGCTGTCCATCGGTTCTATAAGGGCTTGATTGCCATCGCGCAAATCCACACTGCACCAAATAGGGGCAGTCATGATGGTCTGATCAGGCCAGCGGCGATCTTTGAGGTTAAGAGGCGGAAAAGGGCGATATTTTTGAAAACTCTTCTGAGAGCCAGCCGTCTTAGCGGCAGAGTCAGTGGGTGTTGTCGGGGTCATGATAAACCTGCTTTATTGATGTATGTGATCGGCAAAATTGGCGGCGACAAAGATGTCCAGCCATAAACAATTTAGGAAAATAAAATATCCCGACTCCGGCCATTCCTTAGGGCAGGAGCCGGGCAGATTAGTCGGAGGGTGTTTTGCATTAAAGAACACATGACCCCTTTTTATCGTGAGCTAGCCAACGTGTCAATCTGACCGTTGCGCGAAGCGATGGAAATCGGTATGAGTGTCATGAGTTTATGTTTAGGATTCCAAACATGGTAGCGGTATCACACATTCGTAATTTTTCGATCATTGCCCATATTGATCATGGCAAATCCACTTTGGCTGACCGATTGATCCAGCATTGTGGCGGTCTCACTGATCGTGAAATGAAAGAACAAGTTCTTGATAACATGGAACTGGAACGTGAGCGCGGCATTACGATTAAGGCGCAAACCGTTCGGCTGAATTATAAAGCGCGTGATGGTCAGGACTATATCCTGAATCTGATGGATACGCCGGGCCATGTTGATTTCGCTTATGAGGTATCACGATCCTTAGCGGCGTGTGAAGGCTCGCTTTTGGTGGTGGATGCCTCGCAAGGGGTTGAGGCGCAGACCCTTGCCAATGTTTATCAGGCAATTGAAGTGAACCATGAAATTGTTCCTGTGTTGAATAAAATTGATCTGCCTGCTGCTGAACCTGACCGCGTCCGTGCCCAGATTGAGGAAGTGATTGGCTTAGATGCTAGTGACGCCATCGAAGCTTCTGCTAAGAGCAATATTGGCATTGAAGATGTCCTTGAGGCATTGGTGGCGCGACTTCCTGCTCCTAAGGGGGATGCTGATGCCCCTCTGAAAGCCATGCTGGTGGATAGCTGGTATGATCCTTATCTGGGTGTAATGACCCTCGTTCGGGTACGAGATGGGGTTTTGAAAAAGGGCATGAAGATCCGCATGATGGCCGCAGGGTCTAGCCATGTGATCGAAAGGGTTGGTGTTTTCGGCCCAAAACCTGCCAGTGTTGATCAGCTTGGCCCAGGTGAGGTTGGTTTTATCAATGCAGGGGTGAAAACCGTTTCCGATGCCAAGATTGGTGATACCATCACCGATGACCGTAAACCAGCAAGCGAAGCTTTGCCGGGCTTTAAGCCCTCAGTTTCCGTGGTGTTTTGTGGACTTTTCCCTCTTGATGCAGGCGAGTTTAGTGATTTGCGTGATGCTTTGGAAAAGCTGAGCCTTAATGATGCGTCCTTTTCGTTTGAGGCGGAAACCTCTGCGGCGCTTGGCTTTGGCTTCCGTTGTGGGTTTCTAGGGTTGTTGCATATGGAAATTATTCGTGAGCGGTTAGCGAGAGAATTTGATCTGGAGTTAATCGCGACTGCGCCATCGGTGGTCTACCATATCTACAAAACCGATGGCACAGAGGTATCGCTTCATAATCCTGCGGATATGCCTGATGTGACACGGATCAGTCATATTGAAGAGCCGTGGATTGAAGCAACAATTATGACGCCTGATGAATTTCTGGGGTCGGTCTTAACGCTTTGCACGGAACGTCGGGGCGAACAGGTCAATTTGACCTATGCTGGTAATCGAGCCATGGTGGTCTATCGTCTGCCGCTTAATGAAGTTGTATTTGATTTTTATGATCGTCTGAAATCAGTAACCAAGGGTTATGCTTCCTTTGATTATCATATTACCGGTTATCGCGAAGGCGATTTGGTTAAGGTTTCCATTCTGGTGAACGGTGATCCGGTAGATGCGCTGGCTATGATTGTTAATCGGGAACAGTCCGAAAGTCGGGGCAGGGCGATATGTGGCAGGCTCAAAGACCTTATCCCTAGGCAGTTGTTTAAGGTCGCCTTACAAGCCGCAATTGGCGGCAAGGTGATTGCCAGGGAAACTGTTGGTGCTTTGCGTAAGGATGTGACTGCAAAATGCTATGGCGGGGATGTTAGCCGAAAGCGAAAATTGCTGGAAAAACAAAAAGAAGGCAAAAAACGCATGCGCCAATTTGGGAATGTTGATATTCCCCAATCAGCATTTCTTGAAGCTCTTAAAATGGGGGATAACTAGGCCTAAATTAGGCTTACCCTGTTCATGGGAATTACCATAAAGGCTTAATTTCAATCATGCTTTTGGATTGGAATTATTCGTTGATTTGGGTGTTGGCAGCTTTATTTGCGGATTTTCGCGGCTTTGCCTTATTGCCCCGATGGTTGCGCATTTTGCGAAGCACAATGACGAGGGCAGTCATCACTATGAAAAATGGCGCGGCAGGCAAAAGTAAGAAGAACGAAATGACGGGATGCCATAAAAATGGCGCGCAATCCAAACTGATAAAAAGGCCGCAAGGGTCAATATAACGACTAATGATGGCTTCGCTGATTTGCAGGCTGCTTGGTGCCATTTCAAACCACAATCCGCCAACATCAATAATGCCTGAACGCCCATCGGTCAGATCGCTAAACACCGCAACCAGCGCCATGATGCCAAAAAACCAAGTCAATAAAGTTACGATGATACGCATACTTAAATTATGCCTATCCTCAATGGGTTTGGCAATGACCAGACTGTCATGATCACTGAAAAGTGATGATGGGGGGTATATTGGGGCTAGGCATTGAGGGCATTTTGGGGGCAAGTTTTATCAGACGGGAAGAAAAGTGACGGCAATCGCCATAAATCTGTCAGCCCACGGTATTTCCCCCGTTGCGTCATGGCGCGGTTTTGGCTATGGTGCGCCATTATTGATGGAGAGATGGCCGAGCGGTTTAAGGCGCGCGCCTGGAAAGCGTGTTGGGGTTAACGCCCCTCGGGGGTTCGAATCCCCCTCTCTCCGCCATAATATTTCATAAATCATTGTATTATAATGATATAAATACATATAGTTCGTATTTGCGTACAGAATTACGTACAGATATTTGCCTGTTTGATAATTGACCCTGTTTTTCTGATGACG
>JAQCJL010000023.1 GCA_027593125.1 Pseudomonadota bacterium
CGAACTTCCACGGGTTTTATCCCACAGCGACCTCAACGCTGCGCGTCTACCAGTTCCGCCACAGCCGCACCGAATGTGCCACGATGCAAACGCCCATTGCGTCACTTCGCTGACAATGCGATAACAGATCATGAACCCAAGCGCAAGCCAGAAGTCATGCCAATCCCAACACTGCGCCAGTCGCGCCGATGATCGCCTGTGGGATCAGACGCCATGTTAAAGCGGCCAGGGCCAGACGGCATCACCCTTTGGCAAAGCCCTGCCCCCGTAGGCTACGATGACGCCATCAACCAGATGGAAGCCCATATCGCCGGCATTCAAACCGGAACCCATGGCGAAGCCTTATGGTTTTTAGAGCATGAGCCGGTTTATACTGGCGGCAGTTCTGCCCGCCCCGAAGAATTGTTGATTGACCCAAACACCCCTGACGCACCGATCATTCGTTCAACGGGTCGTGGCGGCCAGTGGACGTATCACGCGCCGGGGCAACGCATTGTTTATATCATGCTTGATCTGCGCCAGCGTGGGCGCGATGTGCGCGCCTTTGTCCGAGGCATTGAGGCATGGGTGATCATGGCCTTAGCCGATTTGGGCATTACTGCTGGACAGCGCCATGGTGCCCCGGGGGTGTGGGTGGATCACTCGGCCCCTGCCAGCCATAAAATTGCCGCCATTGGTGTTCGGTTAACCCGTTGGATCAGCTGGCATGGTGTTGCCATAAATGTTGACAAAGATATGCTGGCGGGGTTTTCGGGCATTGTGCCTTGCGGCATTGCCGAGGCTGGGGTTACCGCCATCACAGCGGAAACCACTTCATCCCCCGAAATGGCATTTCCACAACTTGATGCGGCCCTAACCACCCATTTTGCCGACACTCTGGGGGATTATATGCGGTTTAGCGGCGTCTGATTAGTAGCGTAAGGTGACCAGCGCCTCAGTCAGCGCATCTAACGCACGTCTGGCATCTTTCGCCAGAATGACGTTATCATCATCCGCCCCCATCAAACCGCCGCGACCGCCTTCGTAATGGACAATTCCGTTCCGTCTTTCGCGCAACCAAAACGCCTCACGCCCATCACGCGCTTCTGCCATGCTCATGCCATCTGCTGTTCCCGCTGGGCCGCTGGGTTCACGCAGGGCAACATCTAATACCGCCGCCGCCAGAACGATCACCGTGGTGGATAGCCCCTCGGCTGCTGCCACTAACAGCTCTTGCCCTAATCGGTTTGCATGGGGGCCTAGGTGATCAATTTCTGCCTTAAGGGCGGCAAGCTTCATCCTTGATCCATCCTTTAGCTATCGTCACTATCCAGCTGGGTTAACCGCACCAAGGGTTGATCAGCGGCAACGGTTTCACCCGCATGGGCAAGCACCTCACCCACCACGCCACTGACATCTGATTTCAGCAGATTTTCCATCTTCATTGCCTCAATCACCGCGACATCATCACCGGGATTGACCTCATCCCCAACGGACACCAACACTTTTGTTAATAAACCCGGCATCGGGGCGCAGATTTCGCCTGCGCCACTACCTGTCCCATGCTCTGGCATCAAGGCTTGATAGGCGCGAACACGTTCAGGCAAAACATGAACCTCTATGCGGTGCGCCCCTGCCATGACCTCAACCCTTGCGGCATGGTGACGGCATTGCATCACCACAGGCTTGCCATTGATGGTTCCTTTAAACAATCTGGCATCACGATCTGGCTGCCCACCAAAGGTTAGGCTTTGCCCATTAATCTCTACTATTTGTTGCTCACGTACCCAAATGGCTGTGGCTTCCCCTGCTTCATCGCTGATAAAGAATTGCCGCTCGGCCTTGGCCAGTGCATCCGAACCGCCTAGCAAAGCCATTCTGTCCCCATACTGGGAAACCATCAGAACAGCCAAGCCGCGCATCTCTGCCAACAAGGTATCATCGTCTGGGGCGGCGGCCGTGTAACCATCAGGGTATTCGCCGGCAATAAACTCTGTGGTAAAATCGCCTTTGCGAAACGCCGGATGATCCGTCACATGACGCAGAAATTGGCGATTATGGGCCAAGCCTTCGATCACATAATGATCCAGCCCTTTTGCCAGATGTTCAAGGGCATCATCACGGGTTTTGCCATACCCAATCAGCTTGGCAATCATGGGGTCGTAATAAATTGAAATCTCACCAGCCTCATGGACGCCGCTATCAACCCGTATGCCCTCACCTTCAGGTTCACGATAACGGGTGAGTTTGCCGATTGCAGGCAGAAACCCACGTGATGGGTCTTCGGCATAAAGCCGCACCTCAACAGCCCAGCCTTTGGGTGTGATATCCGCTTGTTTCAGTGGAAGTGGTTCCCCGGCCGCAATGCGGATCATCCATTCCACCAGATCAATATCATAAACCAGTTCCGTGACCGGATGTTCCACCTGAAGGCGTGTGTTCATTTCCAAGAAATAAAAATCTTCTTCTGCGCCGACAATAAACTCAACCGTACCAGCCGACCGATACCCCACGGCTTTTGCCAGATCAACAGCTTGCTGTCCCATCGTGGCACGGGTTTTATCGCTAATAAAGGGGCTTGGCGCTTCTTCAAAAACTTTCTGATGCCGCCTCTGAAGTGAGCATTCCCTCTCACCTAGATAGACCACGTGGCCTTGGCTATCGCCCAACACCTGAATTTCAATATGGCGCGGGCGTGTGACAAATTTTTCAATAAACACGCGGTCATCACCAAAAGATGCTCTTGCCTCGTTTTGTGCTTGGGGCATGGCCTCACGTAATTCACGCTCATCATGGGCAATGCGCATCCCTTTCCCGCCACCCCCAGCCGAAGCCTTAATCATGACGGGATAGCCGATTTCCTTTGCGGCTTTGCTAGCGACATCAATATCACTGACTGCACCTTCGGTTCCGGGGACAACCGAAACCCCTGCCTTTACCGCCAGTGTTTTTGATGTGATCTTATCACCCATTAACTTAATGGCCTCAGCCCCGGGGCCAATAAACACCAATCCGGCGTTTTCAACCGCCTCAACAAAATCAGCATTTTCTGAAAGAAAGCCAAACCCCGGATGAATAGCTTCTGCCCCGGTGGTTTTAGCTGCGGCAATAATATTATCACCCTTTAGATAACTCATATTCGATGGGGACGGCCCTATGGCAACAGCTTCATCCGCCAAAACAACATGATTGCTATTGGCATCTGCATCAGAATAAATCGCTACGGTTTTAATGCCCATGGCCTTTGCGGAACGTATGATCCGGCAGGCAATTTCGCCGCGATTTGCAATAAGGATTTTCTTAAACATGGCTGACACCCCTTAAAGCGGCAAATTATCATGCTTACGCATCGGCTGACGGCTAGTTTTATTCTTGAGCATATTTAGGGCCCTGATTAACCGAAAACGTGAATTATGCGGCATAATTATATCATCAATATATCCGCGCTTAGCAGCAACAAAGGGGTTAGCAAATTTCTCACGATATTCATCAGAACGCTCTTTTAGTTTTTCCGGATCATGGCTATCTGCACGAAAAATGATCCGCGCCGCACCTTCTGGCCCCATGACAGCAATTTCGGCCGTTGGCCAAGCGTAATTGACATCACCGCGCAGATGTTTAGAAGACATCACGTCATAGGCGCCGCCATAGGCTTTACGCGTGATTAAGGTCAGTTTTGGAACGGTGGCCTCAGCATAAGCAAAAAGCAATTTTGCACCATGACTGATAATGCCGCCATTTTCCTGGGTTGTCCCAGGCATAAAGCCTGGCACATCTACGAGGGTAACCAACGGAATATTAAAAGCATCCGCGAAACGAACAAACCTCGCCGCTTTTCGTGAGGCGTTGATATCAAGACATCCCGCCAGCACCATTGGCTGATTTGCAATAATCGCCACTGTCTGACCACCCATTCGGGCAAAACCCGTGATGATATTAGCCGCGTAATCGGGATGAATTTCAAAGAAAGTGTCCTCATCAATCAGGTGACTGATAATATGCTTCATATCATAGGGTTGATTAGGATTAGCCGGAATGATGCGGTCTAGGGCAGGCGCTTGCCGATCAATCGGATCAAGAGGGGGCAGGCTTGGCGGTTTTTCTGCTGAGGATTGCGGCAGATATGACATCAGCGCCCTCACCCCCATCAGAGCAGCAATATCATCACGATAAGCTTTATGGGCAACGCCGGATTTGCGCGTATGCGTTAACGCACCGCCCAAATCATCATGGCTCACTTCCTCATGGGTAACCGTTTTCACAACATCAGGGCCGGTCACATACATATAAGATGACCCTTCAACCATAAAGATAAAGTCTGTCATTGCAGGGGAATACACTGCCCCCCCTGCACATGGCCCCATAATGACCGAAATTTGTGGAACAACCCCTGACGCGTCGACATTGCGCTGAAACACTTCTGCATAGCCACCAAGTGAAGCCACCCCTTCTTGGATGCGAGCGCCGCCAGAATCATTTAACCCAATGACAGGGATGCCCGACTTCATTGCTTGATCCATCACTTTGACTATCTTAGCCGCGTGAGTTTCCGAAAGTGAGCCGCCAAGTACCGTAAAATCCTGTGAGAATACAAAAACCGGACGCCCATGAATTGTCCCATAACCCGTGACAACGCCATCACCCGGGATGGTCATGTCAGCCATCCCAAAATCAGTACAGCGATGTTCAACAAACATATCCCATTCTTCGAATGAGTGTTCATCCAAAAGTACCGTTAACCGCTCTCGTGCCGTTAATTTCCCTTTCCCATGCTGCGTATCCACTCGCTTCTGGCCACCACCCAACCGCGCAGCTTCGCGCTTTTCTTCAAGCATGGTAACGATGGAAGAAGTCATGGTAGGTGTCCTTTCCCTAGAAAAGTGTTATGCAATTTCAAGAAGCGACAAATACTGTTTAGTTTCTATCATATCCTGCTTCAGCCTGTTCCGTCTATCTTCTGCTTCTTCGTCTGATCCCCATTTCTTGGCCTGCCATAGCTCTTCAAGAAATGCGACTTCAAATCCTTCTTGAGGGGAAAGCTTACCATCAGTAATGGCAAGCCCAACCACAAAAGAACCGCTGATCGATATTAGGTTAAACACCCCTGCCAAACGGAAATCATCCATATTGGTCAAAATATTAGCGGCCAATGTTACTGAACCCTCAGGTTGGTTAATGGGCATGATACCTGTCGAAACTTCAAATGACAGATCATAATTTTGCTTGGCCCAGTCTAGGCAAGGTTGCCAATGACGGTTTTGTTCTTCTGCTAATTCTGCTTGTTCAGGCGTGCGATAGCAAAGCATCTCATTTTTTGTATAGCCAAGGATTTGATCAATAACGTCACCGCGTTGCGGAGTGACACGATCAATCGCTGTTACCACATATCTGAACATCGGCATCGTCGCAGGGTTAATGTGCTCTTCTTGGGCGTCCCATTCCCTTAGAATATATTCTGCTAATGCCTCACCTCGGAGAGCCAAGGGATACCCAGCCGGGGTTTTAACCGGACGCTGATCAAGATGAACCATCCAGCCTTCGTCCCCTTTCACCATAGAGGTGGTTTTCCAAAACCGTTTTGCAGGTGACGCCATCTTAACTCTTTCCGGGTTTCATTTCCTTTATCATAGTCATGACCGCCGCTGGATCAAAGCCGAAAAACCGCATCAGATGGTGCAAATCCGTTGGTAAATCGGCTATCAGCGCCGGAAAGCCGTCTAAATCTAGCCTGACCGCATGCAGACATAAACGCCGCACCTGATCATTAGGAAAGACGTCACTGCCGCCATATTTTCCATCACCAAGAATGGGACAACCCAAAGCAAGCATATGTGCACGCAACTGATGTGTTCGCCCTGTCCACGGCTCAAGCATCATCAGTGATACTTTCCCGCCTATAGTGTCCAGACAGGTAAAGGCAGTTTCAGCTTTTTGACCCTCATCAAAATCGACCACCATCTTTTCGTTACCATGTCCACCTGCTTTCATCAAAGGAGCTTGGATAACCCCTTCGTGATCTGCTGGCTTACCCAGCACTAAGGCCAGATAAAACTTATCATGTTGTCTGCCTTGAAACCCTTTAGCTAAATGCCGCGCTGATTGAGGTGTTTTGGCTACCACAAGAACGCCTGAGGTATCACGGTCAAGCCGATGCACCAAAAGCGGTTTTTCACTTTCCGGAAAGGCAGCAGACAATGCCCCATCAATATGTTGATGCGTTCCTGTGCCGCCCTGAACCGCAAGCCCAGAAGGTTTATTAAGGGCAATAAAACTATCAGTTTCCCGGATAACCGCATGGCGTAAGGTATTGATCAATTCTTTTGATACCGGCCGAGACGATTTTGCCGGCACGCTTTTCCCTGCCGCGCCAGATTGTGGCGATTGCGCCATCATCACCAGCAATTCCCTTGGCATGGTAATATCCTCACCCATAGCCAGACGGTGAGATGCCTTAATCCGATGACCATCAACACGAATCTTACCTGTACGCAGGTATTTCTCAATCACGCCTTGGGACAATCCGGCAAAGCGATTTCTTAGCATTCGGTCAAGCCTCATATCCGCTTCTGCTTCAGCAATGGTGAGATGTTCAATATGCGCTTCTGCCATGATTAACCTACTGAACCTAACCCACGAAACAGGCTATAAAGCATCAGAAAGATGCTAACTGAAACCACCACAGAGCCTGTGGCATAAAGCACCGCTAGAATCACTTGCCCCCGTTCAGCCAGCATAATCACATCTAATGAAAAGGTAGAAAAGGTCGTCAAAGCCCCCAAGAACCCTACCATCAGAAACAGCCGCATTGGTTCAGAAAACCCACCACCGCCTGCAAGAAAGCCATAACAAGCCCCCATTATGGCTGAACCGATAATATTCACCATCAGCGTCGCTATAGGCGATGCTAGCGTTGTTCCTGAAACCGACACAACTGCTTGTGTTGTTCCATATCGCGCCAATGCGCCCATCGCCCCACCAATTGCTATTGCCAGCCAGATCATGATGCCTTTCTAGCCCCCCCAACCCCAAAGATCCAGCCTTCCTTTGCCGCAGCTTTTTTATGGTCGGGGTTTTGGATGCAAAACACCTCAACAGGATCATGAAGATGACGCAGAGCAGCAGCAGAAATCATAGCATCCAGATCATCAAGGTCTGGTAAGCCAGAGGCAATTTTTGAGGTAGAGGATGTGTCAAAATATGCCAGCCCTTGCTTTAAAGCGCCCAAAGGGTCTGATTTCTTATCCTTATCACTAACCCCAGCCATGGTAAAATAAAGGGCTGGAAAAATCTCAACCAAGGTTAAGTGATTCTCAGTCGCATAAGCCGCACTAGGATCCATGTCACCTGTGCTATGGAATGGCCAAATATGCGCGATAGATGAAAGATGATGAAGGATACGCATCCCAGCCAGCGACCCTGTGCCAACCCCAGCCGCGCCAATACAGTTAAAGGTCGGCGATGGTGACCGTTTGTGCATTTCTATTGCGGCAATTTCCGTTTGGCGGCGACGAGATACAAATAAATCTCTCCGACTTCCATCACTATTCTTGGGTGGTGATTTATGATGATTATAATATTGACCCAAGTCATCATGCCTGAAAATCACCCCACCATAATAATGTGCACCATCATTATGGTTTTGGCCTATCTGATTAACCATCTGCCATAACGCAGAAGGATCAGGTGGCGATTCCCCATATCCGGGGTAATACCCCCCTTGATCCAAAAACGGATGAGCAAAAGCAAAATCAATACCTGCTAGCACGTTTTGATACTTAGCCTCTTTAGTGAGATAATCGATGACGCTTTGGCGTGACCAAGCACGGCCAACTGGCGGCTTGACCAAGGTGGGATGTGAGGCATCAGCAGTTAGGCAAGCCACTTGAATACCGTGATGATACTCACCTACTGCGCCTGACCAGTCGATACCGACAAAAAGATCATAGCCTTTGGTTTTATGGATTATCATTCTGTGCCACCCTGATTTTTGTGGCGGTTGGGATCAGTCTGGTTCTTGGGATTTGTGCGGCGCTTAGCCCACCAATCTAGGCGTTTCCGGATATCGCGTTCAAACCCACGATCAGGGGGATCATAGAATTGCTGACGCGGCATATCATCTGGAAACCCACTCTGACCTGAAAAACCATCAGGCATTTCATGGTCATAAACATAACCCTTCCCATAGCCTAACTCCTTCATTAAACCTGTGGGGGCATTTAACATATGCGCAGGTGGCGGCAAGGATCCCGTGTCTTTTGCCGTTCGCAACGCCGCTTTGAGTGCTACATAGGACGCATTGGATTTTGGCGCTGTGGCAAGATAAAGCACCAGTTGTGCAATGGATAACTCTCCTTCAGGGGAGCCAAGCCTTTCATAACTCTGCCAAGCGGCAATAGATCGCGGCACCGCTTCGGGTTCAGCAAGGCCAATATCTTCAGCAGCAAATCGAGTCAAACGGCGCAACACATAGTGCAAATCCTCACCGCCAACAACCATACGGGCAAACCAATATAACGCCGCATCAGCATCTGAAGATCGCAAGGATTTATGAAGCGCCGAGATGAGGTTATAATGTTGTTCCCCATCCCGATCAAAAGCAATAGCGCGGCGCGTGAGGATACGGGACAATTCTTCAGGCGGCATCGCTGGTGTATCGGCATCACTCTGTGCCATGATGGTTTCTACCGCGTTTAAGCAATATCTGCCGTCGCCATCTGCTAACGCACATAGCATAGCGCGAGCCGCCGCATTTAAAGGCAATTTCTGACCGTAATGTGTTTCAGCTCTGATCATAATTTGATCAAGTGCCTGCTCATCTAAACGGTTAAGCACCATAACCTGACAACGGGAAAGCAAAGCCCCGTTAAGGGCGAAGCTAGGGTTTTCCGTTGTTGCCCCTACTAGGGTCACTAAACCATCTTCAACATGGGGCAATAACCCGTCTTGCTGAGCTTTGTTAAAGCGATGCACCTCATCAACAAACAATAAGGTTTTTTCGCCAGCAGAACGATGCTCACGCGCACGGGCGAATATTTTACGCAGTTCGGCCACGCCATCAAAGACAGCGGATACGGGTTCAAACCGCATCCCAATTTCATCTGCTAACAATCGGGCGATTGTTGTCTTTCCTGTTCCTGGTGCACCCCAAAAAATGAGAGACGGGAAAGGCTTTTCCTGTTTTGCCGCCATCACCATGCGTGTTAATGGGCCGTTTTCTGATAGCAAATGATCCTGCCCCACCACATCTTTGAGATGATGAGGGCGCAATACGTCTGCTAGCGGACGGGCGACTTGATCTGAAAACAAATTATCCAATGGTGAAGTTGTCATAGGCAAAGTATGAAACAAAAAGGCCGGTATGAAAACCGGCCTTTGGGAATTCTTTCATAACAATGGCGAAGCAACTAGGCGGTTTCTTCTACCAGTTCTTCTTTATGATCGCCAAGTCCGCGTGCTTCTTCGTCACGATCAACAAACTCAATCACAGCCATAGCCGCGGCATCGCCATAACGATAGCCAGCCTTGATAATGCGAGTATAACCGCCACTGCGCTCAGCGTAGCGGGGGCCAAGCGTTTCAAACAGCTTTGCCGTCATAGCATCATCCCGAAGACGGGCAAATGCCTGACGTCGAGCATGAAGATCACCGCGCTTTCCTAGGGTGATCAACTTTTCAACTACAGGCCGCAATTCGCGTGCCTTAGCAAGAGTGGTAACAATCTGTTCGTGGCGGATCAATGCCTGAGACATATTACGAAACAACATTTGACGGTGCTGTGACGTACGGTTCAGTTTCCGACCAGAAATACGATGGCGCATGTGAATTCTCCAGTTTGCGTGACAGGTCGCTTAGAAAGGTTCATCCAGACGCTTGACCAATTCCTCAATATTTTCAGGAGGCCAATACGGGATATCCATTCCAAGTTCCAGTCCCATGCCTTGCAGGACTTCCTTGATTTCGTTAAGGGACTTACGTCCAAAATTTGGTGTCCGCAACATTTCAGGCTCTGTTTTCAGGCACAAATCACCAATATAGACAATGTTGTCGTTCTTTAAGCAATTAGCAGAACGCACGGACAATTCCAACTCGTCGACTTTCCGCAAAAGATTGCGATTAAACGGAATCTGATCAATTTCTTCGGCGGCCTGTGACGTTTTTGGCTCTTCAAAATTGATAAAGTATTGCAACT
This sequence comes from Pseudomonadota bacterium, assembly GCA_027593125.1. Taxonomy (GTDB): domain Bacteria; phylum Pseudomonadota; class Alphaproteobacteria; order Puniceispirillales; family UBA1172; genus UBA12202. Next base: position 10,169 of record JAQCJL010000023.1, read on the forward strand.
GATCTTGAATAATCCGCGCAGCAAATGCTACGGCATCTTCTGGGTTGACTGAACCATCAGTTTCAACCGTTAAAATCAGTTTATCAAAATCGGTACGCTGGCCAACACGGGTGTTTTCCACCTTGTAAGCAACCTGACGAATTGGCGAGTAGATGGCATCAATTGGCACCAAACCAATGGGCGGGTCTTCATGTTTGTTTGCACTAGCAGGGACGTAACCACTGCCCATATTCACAGTCAGTTCCATCCCAAGAGTTGCACCCTCATCAAGGGTACAGATGACATGGTCAGGGTTCATGATCTCAACGCCATTAACAGTATTAATCATACCAGCGTTAACAACACATGGGCCTTCGGCATTCAAACGCAAACGCTTTGGACCTTCGACCGACATCTTAACCGCAACACCTTTGAGGTTAAGAACCAGATCTGTCACATCTTCGTTCACCCCAGCGATAGAGGAAAATTCATGCAGAACGCCTTGGATCTGAACAGAAGTAATCGCTGCCCCCTGAAGCGAGGATAGCAAAACGCGGCGCAGCGCGTTGCCAACAGTCACACCAAAGCCACGCTCAAACGGCTCAATGGTCATGGTGACTTTATTTGCGTTCAACTCATCATACTTGATGTTGCGCTTTTCAGGTTTTTTTAATTCCTGCCAGTTCAATTCGATCATAGCCAGTTTCCTTCTTTCATGCCTGCCATCAGCCGCCAGTTCAGGGCTGAGGAAATGGGTTACCTTGCGGTCTGAAAATTGATCAGACGCGCCGACGCTTACGCGGGCGGCACCCGTTATGGGGAATTGGTGTGACATCACGGATCGAGCTGATATTAAAGCCGACCGCCTGCAGCGCACGCAGGGCAGATTCACGTCCTGTTCCTGGGCCACTCACCTGCACATCAATATTTTTCATTCCATGTTCAATGGCTTTCTTCCCAGCATCTTCTGCAGCCATCTGTGCCGCAAAAGGGGTAGATTTCCTTGAACCCTTAAACCCCATGCCGCCAGCGGAAGACCAAGAAATGGCGTTACCCTGAACATCGGTAATGGTGATTTTAGTGTTATTAAAGGACGAATTAACATGCGCTACGCCATTCGTGATATTCTTTTTCTCACGGCGTTTGACACGTCCTTGGGTTGGTTGCTTTGCCATAATGCTCTCCTGTCCGCCCTATTTCTTCTTGCCAGCGATAGCCTTTGCCGGACCTTTGCGTGTCCTAGCATTGGTATGAGTTCGCTGACCACGAACTGGCAAGTTGCGGCGATGGCGCAGGCCACGCAAACATCCCAAGTCCAAATAACGCTTAATGCTCATCGATGTTTGGCGGCGTAAATCCCCCTCAACAAGAAAATCAGCATCAATGATATCTCTGATCCGTGTCAATTCATCCTCGGTGAGGTCATTGACGCGTCTCTCTTCAGATAATCCAGCCTGATCACAGATCTTATTGGCAGATGTTGAGCCAATTCCGTGAATATAGGTCAGGGCAATCTTTACCCTTTTTTTCGTTGGTATGTTGACACCAGCAATACGAGCCACTGCCTTCTCCTTTTACAATAACGACCGGAATTCTTGTTCTTATGGGGTCTTTCGCACTACCACATAAACTAAAGCGCGAATTATAGCCATAAGCGAATTACAGTCAAGCTCGGTCAGCCCTCCTGACCGTTAAGAATCTTATCAATTGCTGCGGCAACATCCTCAATCGGTTGCATACCGTCAACAACACTTACTTTGCCCCCATCCTTGTAATAAGGAATAATTGGAGCCGTGTTTTCATGATACACCTTGAGACGCTTTTTGAGCACCTCAACATTATCGTCATCACGAACCTGGTCTGATTCTTGCGCCCGTTTTTTGATACGGTCAGCAAGAATACTTTCATCTACCTGCATTTCGATAACCCGGTCTATATTCAGACCCATATCATCCAGCATACTATCCAAGCCTTTGGCCTGTTCTATCGTGCGGGGAAATCCGTCTAGGATAACGCCATTGGCACATTCTGGTGACGATAAGCGTTCCGCAATCATCCCAATGATAATATCATCTGCCACCAACTTACCTGCATCCATAACAGATTTGGCCTTGCGACCAAGTTCGGTGCCATTGGCAATGGCCTCACGCAACATATCACCTGTTGATAACTGAACCAAGCCACGGGTTTCCGTTAATCTGGCAGCCTGAGTGCCTTTACCAACCCCTGGAGGGCCAAAAAGAATCAAGATCATCTGTTTTTCCCCCTTAGGTTAGATTTGCGGATAAGGCTTTCGTACTGATGCGCCATTAAATGCGACTGCACTTGCGTAACTGTGTCTTGAGTGACCGTGACAACAATTAAAAGGCTGGTTCCACCAAAGTAAAACGGTACGCTGTAGTTGCTAATCAATATCTCAGGCAACACACAAACTGCAGATAGATAGGCCGCCCCAAGCACAGTCAAACGGGTAAGCACATAATCCAGATAATCTGCGGTTGGTTTACCGGGACGTATCCCTGGAACATACCCACCATAGCGGCGCAGATTTTCTGCGGTTTCAGATGGATTAAACACAATCGCTGTATAGAAAAAGGCGAAGAACACAATCAAGGCGATATAGATAGCCAGATATAGAGGCTGACCACGGCCAAGAAGTGCATTCAAGGTCACCAGCCAGCCAGCACCGCCATCAGCAGTATTGGTCAAGCTTAATACCGACACTGGCATCAGCAAAAGCGATGAAGCAAAGATCGGTGGGATTACCCCAGGCACATTAACCTTAAGCGGCAAATGTGAAGACTCGCCACCAAACATCTTATTACCCATTTGGCGTTTCGGATACTGCACCAAAATGCGCCTTTGCGCCCGTTCAATAAAGACGATAAAGGCAATAACGCCAATAGCCATTACCAAAAAGAACAAAATCAAAAACGGAGACAATGCCCCTGTTCGACCTAATTCAAAGGTTCCAGCCAAGGCGCTAGGCAAGTTTGCAACAATCCCAGAGAAGATGATAAGGGAAATCCCATTACCAACACCGCGCTGTGTGATCTGTTCACCAAGCCACATCAGGAATAAGGTACCGCCAACCAGTGTAACCACCGTAGTTACGCGGAAAAACATGCCAGGATCAAACACAACGCCTTCAGCTTGTTCAAGACCCACAGCAATGCCATAACCCTGAACAGTTGCCAAAAACACCGTAAGATAACGGGTATATTGGTTGATGATCTTACGACCAGCTTCGCCATCTTTTTTCAAAGTCTCAAGGCTTGGCACGATAGAGGTCATCAACTGCATAATAATTGATGCCGTAATGTATGGCATGATGGTTAAGGCAAAGATTGTCATCCGCCCTAGTGATCCACCACTGAACATATCAAACATGCCCAGAATACCAGAAGAATTGCGGCTAAAGATATCGTTTAGGACTTGTGGGTTAATCCCCGGAACTGGAATATAGGTGCCAAGGCGATAAACAATCAAAGCACCAAGCGTAAACATAATACGCTGGCGAAGATCGCTCGCCTTGCCAAAAGCGCCTAAACCGGCGCCTACAGCCATTCTATCCGGGGCTTTAGCCATTAGGACTTGCCACTTTCCTTATCTGATGACTCGGATTTGGCTGATTTCTCTTCGACAACCACTGATCCACCAGCTTTTTCCACTGCTTCTTTAGCAGAGCCCGAAACCCCAGCCACATGTATCGTAACCTTGGCTTTGATTTCACCCTGACCTAAGAGACGAATACCATCACGCGGATTTGTCACCATACCTGAGGCAACTAAAGCCGCACTGTCGATGGCTTTCTTGATATCCAGCTTACCTTCATCAATAGCTTTCTGAAGACCGCCTATGTTGATAATAGCAAAACGGCGGCGGAAAATGTTATTAAAGCCGCGCTTAGGTAACCGCCGGTTAATCGGCATTTGGCCACCCTCGAACCCGTTAATTGCTACACCTGAACGCGCCTTTTGGCCTTTATGACCAGAACCTGAGGTTTTGCCTTTACCGGAGCCAATGCCGCGGCCAAGGCGCTTACCTGTTTTACGAGCGCCAATATTGTCTTTGATGTCATTGAGTTTCATTGCTGGCCACCCTTAATTCTGTTCATCTGTCCGGACAAGATGAGAAACTTTGTTAATCATCCCACGGATCGCTGGTGTATCTTCCAATACCTTTGAGCGGCCAATCTTATTGAGCCCAAGTCCAATCAACGTCTGCCGTTGATCAGCCCTGCGTCCAATTGGGCTACCGGTTTGGGTCACTCGCACTGTTGCTTTCGCTGCCATACCTAATCCCCTTTACTTATGCTTCAGCGGCCTCAGCGGCCTTGCTAGAAGTGTCTGATTTGTTTCGCTTACTTGTCACAATATCCGCCATCCGCTTACCACGCTTGGCAGCAACAGCACGCGGTGCCTGAATTGCTTTAAGCGCAGCAAATGTCGCTTTAATCATGTTATGTGGGTTTGATGTGCCAATGGATTTAGCAACGATGTCCTGAACCCCAAGGGTTTCAAACACCGCACGCATTGGACCACCCGCAATAATCCCTGTACCAGCAGGCGCTGAACGCAAGCGGACATGACCTGCACCATACCGGCCTTCGATATCATGGTGCAAGGTACGGCCATCACGAAGAGGCACCCGGATCATATTCCGTTTAGCAGCTTCGGTAGCCTTACGAATGGCTTCAGGCACTTCTTTTGCCTTACCAGAACCAAACCCAACACGGCCTTTGTTATCGCCTACCACAACCAGAGCAGCAAAACCGAACCGGCGACCACCTTTGACCACCTTAGCGACACGGTTAATACCAACCAGCTTATCAACAAGTTCTGTTTCTTCGCGCTGATTGTCACGTGCTTCGTTACGAGCCATGCTTTCCTCCTAGAATTTCAAGCCGGCTTCACGCGCTGCATCTGCAAGCGCCTTTACCCGACCATGATAAATGAAACCGCCGCGATCAAACACAACTGTGTCCACACCGCTTTTCTTAGCCCGTTCAGCGACCAGTTTGCCAACAGATACCGCGGCATTACAATCTGCCCCAGTCTTAACCTTGCCTTTAAGGTCTTTATCCAGAGTCGACGCCGAAGCCAAAGTGACGCCACGCACATCATCAATGATTTGTGCATAAATATGCTTGGATGAACGATGCACCGTCAAGCGAGGACGACCATTGGCAACTTTGCTAAGCTGATTGCGGTTTCTGGCCTTGCGGCGCAAGAATAATTCACGTGAGTTTATCATAGTTGCCTCTACTTCTTCTTGCCTTCTTTGCGCAGAATCTGTTCGTTTTCATAGCGAACACCTTTACCTTTATATGGCTCTGGTGGGCGTTTAGAACGAATTTCTGAAGCAAATTGACCGAGAATTTCCTTATCATGGCTGGACAGCTTGATGAAGGTATTGTTTTCAACTGACGCCGAAATTTCTTTCGGAACTTCCATTTCCACCGGATGACTGTAACCAAGAGCAAGAACAAGTTTATTGCCTTGCATTTGGGCACGATAGCCAACCCCGTGAATGGTCAGGTTTTTAGTAAAGCCGGTGGACACGCCAGTCACCATGTTATTCACAACGGCGCGCACAGTACCCCAAAGGGCACGGCTTTTCTGGGTATCATCTGCAGGCTTAACAATAGCCTGACCTTCGCCAATCTCAAGACTGACATGGCCGGGAAGTGCCATTTGCAATTCCCCGTTTTTACCTTTAGCGGAAATCATACCATCCTGCACCAACAGGGTGACGCCATCCGGCACGGTGATAGGGCTGCTGCCTATGCGTGACATGACAACTCTCCTTTAGAACACGCGGCAGAGAATTTCTCCGCCGACATTTGCTTCACGCGCTTCAGCGTCAGAAAGGACACCGCGTGGAGTGGACAGAATGGAAATGCCAAGGCCGTTATAGATATGCCCAAGATCTTTAATCTTGGAATAAACACGGCGGCCTGGACGTGAAACCCGCTTGATTTCAGAAATCACGGGCAAACCATCATGATATTTGAGCTCAATCTGCAGCTCATAGATACCAGGGCGCTTTTCCACGCTGGAAAAATCACGGATATAACCTTCGCGCTTAAGCACATCAAGCACATCGCTTCTGAACCGAGACGCTGGGCTGTTAACAATATTCTTCCGGGCACTTTGGCCGTTCCGAATGCGTGTGAGCATATCGCCGAGAGGATCACTCATTGTCATTTTTCAATCTCCCTCTTACCAGCTTGATTTCACTACACCCGGGACTTGACCAATAGAGGCCAGATCACGAAGTGCAATACGGGACATACCCAATTTACGATAGTAACCACGTGGACGACCTGTCACACGACAGCGGTTACGAACACGGATTTTGGCACCATTGCGTGGCATTTCAGCCAGCTTTAGGGTTGCCTGAAAGCGTTCTTCAATTGGCAGAGAACGATTCTGGACAATTGCCTTAAGCCGGGCACGGCGGGCTGCATTACTAGCCACTTTTTTCTGTCTTTTCAGATTCTTATCAATTGAGCTTACTTTAGCCATGATACATTCTCCTACCTAAGACTGAAACGGAAATGAAAACCCGCTTAGCAATTCGCGTGCTTCATCGTCAGAATTGGCGGTTGTTACAACAATAATATCCATCCCGCGGATGCTATCAATTTTGTCATATTCGATTTCGGGGAATACGATCTGTTCTTTAATGCCGAGGGCATAATTGCCACGACCGTCAAAACTTTTCGGATTTAGACCACGAAAATCACGAACTCTAGGCAAAGCAATCGTTACCAAGCGGTCAAGGAATTCATACATCCGTTCACGGCGTAGAGTAACCTTACAACCAATTGGCATACCATCACGAAGCTTAAAGGTAGCCACAGAGCGGCGAGCTATAGTAACAACAGGCTTTTGTCCTGATATTGCCGTCAGCTCACTGGTGGCATGTTCAATCTTCTTGGAATCTTTTACAGCTTCACCAACGCCCATGTTGATGACAATTTTCTCTAGCTTTGGAACTTCGAGCGCATTTTTATACCCGAAACTTTCCATCAGCGCTGGGCGAACAGCCGTCTCATAGTGATTTTGTAGACGCGTTTTCATCGCAGCAATTCTCTCCTGATCAACCGATTGCTTTGCCGGAACGGCGTGCAATACGGGTTTTCACCCCATTATTCATTTCAAAACCAACACGGGTGGGCTTGCTGGTTTCCGGATCGATATGCGCCACATTAGAAATATGCAGTGGTGCTTCTTTTTGTTCAATGCCACCTGGACCTGACTGGCTGGCGCGAACATGCTTTGTCACCATGTTTACCCCTTGGACAATCACGCGGTTTTCATCACGCATCACTTGAGTGACTTCACCGGTTTTCCCTTTTTCGCGGCCGGTGATAACGACAACATTATCACCTTTTTTAATTTTAAATTTCTGCGCCATTACAACACCTCCGGTGCCAACGAAACAATTTTCATAAACCGCCGCGCACGCAACTCACGCGTGACTGGCCCAAAAATGCGGGTGCCAATCGGCTCATTGGAGTTGTTGATCAACACAGCGGCATTTTTATCAAAACGAATTACGCTTCCGTCTGGACGCTTAATCTCGCTGGCTGTTCGAACGATAACGGCTTTATGCACATCACCTTTTTTTACACGCCCACGCGGGATGGCTTCTTTCACAGAAACAATAATCACATCACCAACATTGGCCACTTTGCGGCCAGAACCGCCCAGCACCTTGATGCATTGCACACGGCGCGCACCAGAGTTGTCAGCCACATCGAGATTGGATTGCATTTGTATCATTGGTCAAACTCCTGAGGCTTTGGCCTTAATTCTTGGTTGCGGCCGCTTCGTCATAAATGACGGCGTATTTTTTTGACTTGGATACTGGTGGGCATTCTTCGATGCTGACACGGTCACCAATCTTAAAGCGATTTTCCGCATCATGCGCTGCATAGCGCTTGGTTTTGGAAATAAACTTTTTGTAAAGCGGATGCATGATGCGACGCTCAACATTAACGATAATGGTCTTATCGCCTTTGTCACTGACCACCACACCTTTCAGAATGCGTTTTGGCATAATTTGGACTCCTAGACGTTGGCGGCGCGGGATTTTTCCGCGAGAATGGTTTGAACACGAGCGATTTCCCGACGCACCAGACGCATACGGGCTGGGTTTTCGAGTTGACCAGTAGCCCCCTGAAAGCGCAAATTAAACGCTTCTTTTTTCAAAGTGGTAAGCTGAGACTTTAGCTCATCCGGGGTTTTTGATCTTAGCTCTTCGGCTTTTACGACTGACATCTTGTTGTCTCCTATTCACCTAGCCTGTTGACCACACGGGTGTCCAGAGGCAATTTGGCGGAAGCAAGTTTAAGCGCTTCTGTTGCCAAATCTTTCTGAACCCCGTCAATCTCAAACATGATCCGACCAGGCTTAACGCGGCACACCCAAAACTCTGGGTTACCTTTACCTTTACCCATCCGCACTTCAGCAGGTTTGCTTGAGACAGGCACATCAGGAAAAATACGGATCCAGACACGTCCAGCACGGCGAAGATGACGAGTGATAGCACGTCGTGCAGCTTCAATTTGACGAGCAGTAACACGCGCTGGTGTCGTTGCTTTTAATCCATACGCGCCAAAGTTGAGCTGTGTGCCGCCTTTGGCAAGACCGTGAATACGGCCTTTATGCGCTTTTCGGAATTTCGTACGCTTTGGTTGCAACATAACACTTAACCTCTTGTCTCAGGACGTGGGTTTGTACCTGACTGTTTTTCAGCCAGACGCTTATCTTGAGCCATGGGATCATGTGTCATGACCTCACCCTTAAACACCCATACCTTAATCCCACATGCCCCATAAGTAGTGTGGGCAGTACCTTCACCGTAATCGACTTCAGCACGAAGGGTATGAAGTGGCACACGGCCCTCACGATACCATTCTGTCCGAGCAATCTCAGCGCCGCCAAGACGACCAGCACAGTTAATGCGAACCCCAAGGGCACCAAGTCGCATGGCAGACTGCACTGCGCGCTTCATGGCACGGCGGAACGCAACCCGGCGCTCCAACTGTTGGGCAATAGACTCAGCAATCAATTTCGCATCAATTTCAGGCTTGCGCACTTCAACGATGTTGAGGCTGACCTCTGTTCCCACACGATTTGCCAATTCTTTACGAAGGGATTCGATATCTTGGCCTTTTTTGCCAATAATCAGACCCGGACGACCAGCATAGATAGAAATCCGTGCCCGACCAGCAGGACGCTCAATCACTACCCGGCTGATAGCTGCTGATTTCAGCTTTTCCATCAGATAGTTTCTTAGAGCCAAATCCTCATGAATGAGCTCGGCATAGTTACGATCAGCGTACCAACGCGAATCCCAAGTCCGATTGATCCCGAGCCTAAGCCCAATTGGTTTAATTTTCTGTCCCATCAGGCTTCCTCTTTTTCAGATACGACGATGGTTAAATGCGAAAACGGCTTTAATATTCTAGCACCGCGACCTCTTGCCCGTGCATGAAAGCGCTTCATCACAAGCCCTTTACCGACATAGGCTTCACGAACGATCAGACGATCGACATCAAGCGAATGATTATTTTCAGCATTGGCAATTGCACTCTGCAGAGTCTTTTTCACATCACCGGCGATGCGGCGGCGTGAGAAGCTGAGTGAGGCCAAGGCCTTAGATGCGGATTGACCGCGGATCATTGTGGCCACTTCGTTCAGTTTTTGAGGACTGACACGCAGGTTACGAGCAATTGCTTTTGCTTCGTTATCTGCTTCGCGCCGTGTTTTTGACTGCTTTCCCATCTTTTATAACCTATCGCTTCGATTTCTTGTCGGCAGCATGACCATAGAAAGTACGGGTTGGCGCAAATTCACCGAATTTGTGACCTACCATATCCTCGGTCACCGAAACCGGAATGAATTTGTTGCCGTTGTGAATGCCAAAGGTCAAACCAACGAATTGAGGCATAATGGTTGAACGACGTGACCATGTTTTGATTACATCATTACGACCAGATTCCCGAACAACGTCGGCCTTTTTCAGCAAATACCCGTCAACAAAAGGGCCTTTCCATACAGAACGTGCCATACTTGACTCCAATTACCTTTATTTCTTGCGACGACGAACGATCAAACGATCAGTCATCTTGTTGCTACGCGTCCGCTTACCTTTGGTAGGCTTACCCCATGGGGTCACCGGATGACGACCACCAGACGTTTTACCCTCACCACCACCATGTGGGTGATCAATCGGGTTCATGGCGACACCACGAACATGAGGGCGACGACCTAACCAGCGGCTTCGACCTGCCTTACCAATTTTAATATTTTGCTGATCTGAGTTTGATACGGCACCAATCGTTGCCATACATTCTGACCGCACCATCCGCACTTCACTAGAGGTCAAGCGAAGAATAGAATAGGACTGATCACGACCAATCAGCTGAACATAAGTACCAGCAGATCGTGCTATTTGTCCACCTTTACCAGGCTTCATTTCAACATTGTGAATGATTGTTCCAACAGGAATGGCAGAAAGCGGCATCGCATTGCCAGGTTTGATGTCAGCCTTAGCTGAAGAAACCACCTTATCCCCGACGGCCACACGCTGTGGTGCTAAAATATATGACTGCTCACCATCTTCATAAGTGATCAAAGCAATAAACGCTGTCCGGTTTGGATCATACTCAAGACGTTCAATTACCGCTGTGACATCACGCTTAGTGCGCTTAAAATCAACCATACGATAACGACGCTTATGACCGCCACCTTTGTGCCACGCAGTGGTATGACCGGAATTGTTACGGCCACCGGACTTTGTCAGACCTTCGGTAAGCTTTTTGACTGGCTTGCCTTTATAAAGATCGCTGCGGTCAACAGTAACTAATCCACGCTGACCAGGTGATGTTGGATTATATTTTCTGAGCGCCATGACTTAGACTCCTTGCATCATGTCAATGACTTGACCTTCGGCCAAGGTGACAAATGCCTTCTTCTGATCAATGCGCCGACCTAGGACACCGCGAAAACGCTTTGTCTTGCCCTTGAGGATCGAAGTGTTCACTGATGCAACCTTTACATTGTAAAGTTTCTCAACAGCGGCCTTGATCTCAAGCTTGGTTGCGCTCATTGGAACCACAAAACCAACTTTGTTTTGCTCAGAGAGCATAGTGGCTTTTTCGGTAATGATAGGACGCAGAATGGTTTCATACGCTTTATCTTCACTGATGGTAATGGTTTCTTTTTTGCGTGGACGAATACTCATGACAAACGCTCCTCAAGATGGGCAACGCAGTCCTTGGTTAGCACAAGGGTGTCACGACGCAAAATGTCATACACATTAATGCCCTGTTGTGGCAACACATCCAAAAGAGGAATATTGCTAGCGGCACGGCTGAACATCGCATCAATTTCAGCACCGCCAATAATCAACGCATTGTTAATTCCGCATTTGGCAAGCTTTGCCCGCAATGTTGATGTTTTCCCATCTGAACTTAGCTTATCAAGAATTACTAATTTGCCTTCGCGGGCTTTGGTTGAAAGCGCAGATTTCAGTCCAAGTTGACGAACCTTTTTCTGCAACGAAAACCCATGATCACGAACAACCGGACCATGTGATACACCACCACCACGGAAAATATTACTTGAAGCCGCCCCATGACGAGCCCGGCCACCGCCCTTTTGACGGCCAACCTTTGCCCCAGTCCGAGCAATCTCAGACCGGATTTTAACTTTGTGTGAACCTGCGCGGCGTTTAGCCAATTGCCAGTTTACAACCCGAGCCATGATATCACCACGAGGATCGATGCCGAACACCTCATCCTTTACCGTGACATCACCTGCGGCCTTATTTTCAAGGGTTTTAACAGAGATTTTCATGATCGTTACTCCTGTCCCTTGTTTTCATCAGATGTGTCATCACCTGCTGGTGCATCAGCTTCAGAAGCTTGATCTTCTTGTGCTTCAACCTGCACAGGCGCATCGTGCAATACTGGCGCTGCTTCTGCGGCAACCTCATCGGCTGGGGCCTCATCAACAACCGCTTCATCACTCACTGGAGCGTAATCGGAAAATAGACCCGCTGGAAAAGGCGCATCAGCTGGACGATCAGCTTTGATCGCATCGCTGATCATAACATAACCGTTCTTTGAACCTGGGACAGCACCTCTGATCAGGATCAGTCCGTCTTCAACCATCACTGAGACCACTTCAAGGTTCTGGGTAGTGACACGAGATGCCCCCATATGCCCAGCCATCTTTTTTCCCTTCCAGACTTTTCCTGGATCCTGGTTGGCACCAGTTGAACCATGGGAACGGTGTGAGATTGAAACACCGTGGCTTGCCCGGAGACCAGCAAAGTTATGGCGTTTCATTGCACCAGCGAAACCTTTACCTTGGCTAATCCCAACAACATCAACACGCTGACCAGCAACATAATGATTGGCACCAATGACGGCCCCAACATCCAGCATGGCATCTTCACTAACCCGAAACTCAGCCAATTTAGCCTTTGGTTCTACATTAGCTTTGGCATACTGCCCACGATCAGCTTTGGTGATATTTTTAACTTTGCGCGTGCCAGAACCGACCTGAATAGCTACATAACCATCGCGCTCAACATTACGCACTTGGGTTACCTGGCAATTGTCCAGTTTCAATACCGACACAGGAACATGTGTGCCGTCTTCGGCAAACACACGAGTCATTCCAATTTTGCGCGCTATAGTTCCGCAACGCATGAGCTTACCCTTCCTTAGAGTTTAATCTCAACATCAACACCAGCCGCAAGATCGAGCTTCATCAGCGCGTCAACGGTTTGTGGAGTTGGATCAATGATATCAAGCAGACGCTTATGAGTCCGCATTTCAAACTGCTCCCGACTTTTCTTATCAATATGTGGGGAACGGTTAACAGTAAAACGGCGCATTGAGGTTGGTAGAGGAATAGGTCCACAAACCTGCGCTCCGGTACGCTTGGCAGTGCTGACAATTTCAGCTGTAGACTGGTCAAGAATTCGATGATCGAATGCTTTCAGTCTGATTCTAATGTTCTGATTATCAAGCATGAGTTCTTTATCCTTCGCGTACCTGAAACAAAACCGGCAGGAATAATTCCTGCCGGCTTAACTTTTTCCTTATTCGACGATACCTGATACAACACCAGCACCGACGGTGCGTCCGCCTTCACGAATAGCAAAGCGCAGGCCTTCTTCCATCGCAATCGGC
>JAQCJL010000024.1 GCA_027593125.1 Pseudomonadota bacterium
TTTCGTGATGTTGGATAATCGGCTGCCCACTCGCCTAACCAGCGCGTTTCCAACCGGCACCCCAATTATCCGGTGTGGTCTTGCCGAAGCAATCCATGAAACACGAGGGTTTTTAAAGACCTGATTGAGGCTAGGGCACAGTTTGAGGTCTTAATATAAAAAGCCGGAGGGGTTTCCTCCGGCTTTTCGGTATCATTTTGAATATGGTCGCTAGGATTAGAATCCCATACCGCCCATACCGCCCATGCCACCCATATCAGGGGCTGCCCCTGCTGAGGACTTTGGCTCAGGCAATTCGCTGACCATAGCTTCGGTTGTAATCAAAAGACCAGCCACTGATGCCGCGTTCTGGATAGCAGAACGAACAACTTTGGTTGGGTCAATCACACCAGCTTTGATTAGGTTTTCAAACTTACCTGTCTGGGCGTTGTAACCATTGGTATCGGACTTGTCTTCTACCAGCTTGCCAACAATCACGGCACCGTCAGCACCGGCGTTATCAGCGATCTGGCGAGCCGGAGCCTGAATAGCACGGCGGACGATATTGATACCCACATTCTGGTCATCATTATCACCTGTGAGTTTATCAAGCACACGCATAGCCTTAACCAGCGCAGCACCGCCACCTGGGACAATGCCTTCTTCGACAGCAGCGCGGGTCGCGTGCATCGCATCATCGACACGATCCTTACGCTCTTTCACTTCTACTTCAGTGGCACCGCCAACTTTGATCACAGCAACACCGCCAGCCAATTTGGCCAGACGCTCTTGCAGTTTTTCACGGTCATAGTCAGAAGAGGTTTCTTCAGCTTGTGCACGAATTTGGTTGCAACGAGCTTCGATGTCTTTTCTCTTACCAGCACCGTCAACGATGATGGTGTTTTCTTTGGTGATCTCAACACGCTTGGCTGTGCCGAGCATATCCAGAGTCACCGCATCCAGAGAAATGCCAACTTCTTCAGAAATCACCGTACCATTGGTCAGGATAGCGATATCTTCGAGCATAGCTTTACGGCGATCACCAAAGCCAGGTGCCTTAACCGCGGCAACCTTTAGGCCAGCACGCAAACGGTTAACCACCAGAGTTGCCAAGGCTTCACCTTCAATATCTTCAGCGATGATCAAAAGTGGCTTACCTGACTGCACAACCTTTTCAAGAATAGGAAGCATATCTTGCAAGTTGGTGAGTTTCTTTTCGTGAATCAGGATATATGGGCTTTCCATTTCCGCTTTCATTTTTTCACCATCAGTAATGAAGTATGGTGAGAGATAGCCGCGGTCGAACTGCATGCCTTCAACAACATCAAGTTCAGTTTCAAGGCTTTTTGCCTCTTCTACGGTAATGACGCCCTCGTTACCAACGCGCTCCATGGCCTTAGCGATCATCTGACCGATATCGCTTTCGCCATTGGCGGAGATGGTACCAACCTGCGCCACTTCTCCTGTGGTAGAGATTTTCTTGGATTGCTTTTTAAGATTCTCAACAATCTTTTCCACCGCGAGATCAATGCCGCGCTTGAGGTCCATTGGGTTCATGCCAGCAGCAACAGCCTTTGCACCTTCTTGGGCAATGGACTGAGCCAGAACAGTTGCTGTTGTTGTGCCGTCACCAGCCATATCATTGGCTTTTGAAGCAACTTCACGCACCATTTGGGCGCCCATGTTTTCAAACTTGTCTTTCAACTCGATATCTTTGGCAACCGTCACACCGTCTTTAGTGATGCGTGGTGCACCAAAAGATTTGTCAAGAACAACGTTTCGGCCTTTAGGGCCGAGGGTCACCTTGACAGCGTTGGCCAGAATATCAACACCCTTCATCATTTTCTGACGGGCATCTGCGCCGAATTTTACATCTTTAGCAGCCATGGTTTTAACCTTTCATGTCTTTCTGCAGTATAAGTCTTAGAATTGGGAAGGGATAAAGATCAGTTCATTACACCAAGAATGTCTGATTCACGCATGATCAGATATTCGGTGCCATCGATCTTAACTTCTGTTCCGGAATACTTACCGAACAGAACGCTATCACCAGCCTTAACATCCAGTGGAACCAGCTTGCCAGTTTCATCACGGTTGCCTGAACCGACAGCCTTTATTTTACCCTGCATGGGCTTTTCTTTTGCTGTATCGGGAATGATAATCCCACCAGCGGTTTTGGTTTCCTGCTCAACGCGTTCAACCAGAACGCGGTCGTGAAGCGGCCTGAATTTCATGCCTAGTCTCCTCATTAGATATGGTCATGTTAGTGTTGGTTTCTCAGATTTAGCACTCTAAGCCCGACAGTGCCAACACTTGGTTAGAGCGTATATGGGGATAGCGGCAAGGGCTGTCAAGGAAATACTAAGAAAAAATTACATCAGGCCGCTTTTCCAAAATGAAGATTGCGCCGATCTGCCGCGCCACCATAACTTGCCACATTGAGGGAATGTGATTACCTCATTATATGAAAGTATGATTTTAGTTTAATGCGAAACCATTGGTCTCGCGTGTGATGAGGGTGGAAATGCAGACAACGTCTGATCATGTTTGGGAACACCGCCATGTGGTGCTTTGGCTGGGGCTAGTCACGCTTATGGTGTTTGTCATGATTACCGTTGGCGGTATCACCCGGCTCACTGATAGTGGGTTATCAATGGTGGAATGGCGGCCGCTCATGGGAATATTGCCGCCGCTGACTGATGCCGAATGGGGACGCGTCTTTGATCTTTATCGGCAGTCCCCTGAATATCAGAAAATTAACGCTGGCATGACCATGGCAGAGTTCAAATGGATTTTCTTTTGGGAATATCTTCACCGTGTTCTTGGGCGTCTGATCGGCCTTGCCTATGCCTTGCCGTTGCTTGTGTTTGCTTTGCGCCGCCAGTTGCCGCAAGGGTATCGCTGGCGATTTTTACTCCTGCTTGGTCTGGGCGCGGCCCAAGGCGGCATTGGTTGGTGGATGGTGAAATCTGGATTGATTGATAATCCTTACGTTTCCCAATATCGGTTGGCAACCCATCTTGGCATGGCGCTTACCATTTTAGGCGTTTTGGTCTGGACAATCGCTGATCTGGTTTATGGCCGTGCTGGTCTGCCGCGCGGTCATGTTGCAGGGGTAATTGGCATTCTAGCGATTACAATTATTGCCGGGGCTTTTGTCGCAGGCATGAACGCTGGGCTGATCTATAATGAATACCCGCTTATGGGGGGGCAATTTATCCCCATTGAATATGGGTTTTATGGGGCGATGGACGCATTTGAAAATCCAGCTTCGGCACAATTTCATCACCGCTGGCTAGCGGCTATAGCTGCGCTTGGGGTGGTAAGCCTTTGGTTCAGGGCTAAAAAACACAGCCTCACCGTTCCGGCTTTTGTTATGTTGGTGGCGGTAGCTTGTCAGTTTCTGCTCGGCGTTTTTACTTTATTATACCAAGTCCCTGTAAGCCTAGGAACATGGCATCAGGCTGGCGCAGCAGCGCTTTTGATCACGGTGCTTTGGGTGGCGCATGGGTTAACGCGCACACCGCAAGTTTAATGCCCCTAGGGATTAATTTTCATAGATATTAATAAGCTTAAGCACCGGCCGGTTTAATGGGCAACTGTTTGCGGATATGCAATTCAGCAAGTTGTTTATCATCCACCTCAGACGGCGCACCCATCATTAAATCTTCGGCCTTGCCATTCATCGGGAACAAAATCACCTCACGAATATTTGGTTCACCCGCGATAAGCATGACGATACGGTCAATGCCCGGGGCAATACCACCATGGGGCGGTGCACCAAATTTAAAAGCATTGATCATGCCGGGGAATTTGTTGTCCACCACCTCAGGCCCATAACCTGCAATTTCAAAAGCGCGGTACATGACTTCAGGCAAATGATTTCGGATCGCCCCGGATGACAGCTCAATCCCATTACAGACCAAATCATATTGCCATGCTTTAATATCTAGAGGATCCATAGTGTTGAGGGCATCCAAGCCCCCTTGCGGCATTGAGAACGGGTTATGCGAAAACGCAATATCGCCTGTGACACTATCACGTTCATACATGGGAAAATCGACAATCCAGCAGAACTGATACCCATCACCGATGAGCTCTTTTTCTTGGCCAATACGTACCCTTGCTTTGCCGGCAAGAGACGCGGCTTCGTCAACCTCTGCACAAGCAAAGAATAACGCGTCTCCATCTTTAAGCCCCATCTGGTCGCGCAGAGCAAAGGCCTGATCATCCCCTAATGCCTTTGCCACCGGGCCACGCGCCTCACCCTCAGCATAGATAATATAACCCATGCCTGGTGCGCCTTCGCCTTGAGCCCAACTGTTCATGCGATCAGCAAAAGCCCGGTTACCACAATCCGGCCCTGGAACAGCACGAACCACTGCCCCACCTGCTACTGCTTTAGCAAAAATGCTGAACCCTGAATCCCTAAAGGTTTCGGTTACATCTTGAATTTCCAACGGTATCCGTAAATCTGGCTTATCTGTTCCATATTTCAGCATAGCATCAGCAAAAGTAATGCGTGGAAAAGTTGAGGCGATATCTTTATCCGTAAACTCTGCAAAGACCCCTGCGATCACTGGCTCAACTGCCGCGAAAACATCGTCCTGTTCAACAAAGCTCATCTCAAGGTCAAGCTGGTAGAACTCCCCCGGGCTTCGGTCAGCACGGCTATCTTCATCACGGAAACACGGAGCAATCTGAAAATAGCGATCAAATCCTGATACCATAATCAGCTGTTTGAATTGCTGTGGAGCTTGCGGCAAAGCATAAAACTTTCCCGGGTGCAGGCGAGAGGGCACAAGAAAATCCCGTGCGCCCTCTGGCGATGACGCCGTTAATATCGGCGTTTGAAACTCTGTGAAGCCTTGGGCAACCATGCGATTGCGAATGGACTGAATAATCTGTGACCGCAACAGGATATTCTGGTGTGGCCGCGCTCGTCTGAGATCTAGATAGCGGTAACGCAAACGGGTTTCTTCACCTGCGTCTTCATCAGAATTGACCTGAAGCGGGAGAACATTAGCGTGGGAAAGCACCTCAAAGCTATCGATGCGTACCTCAATTTCGCCTGTTGGCAAATTGGAGTTAACTGTTTCAGGATCACGCTTAACCACCCGACCTTTAATCCGGACAACAGATTCAACACGCGTGTCCTCAACCATGGCAAAACTAGCATCCGAGCTATCAGCCACACATTGCGTAATGCCAAAATGATCTCGCAGGTCAACAAACATCAACTGGCCGTGATCACGCTTACGATTGATCCATCCAGACAAGGTTACCGTTGCGCCAACGTCATTTATTGTCAGAGCACTACAGTTATGGGTGCGGTAAGCGTTCATACATTTTCTCCGCTAGCGGCAGTTACAAGGCAATTCTGCCCCTTATCTATCGTGATGAGGGGAGGTCATGCAAGCGCTTTTGCATCAAAACCTTATGACAAAAGATTAACCACGGCGGCGGCGGCGGCGCGAAGTTTCCCCCGAAAGGTTATCCCCAGACGGTTTTTCAATATTTTTCCATGGCTTGCCAAGGGTTTTTTCAAGCCTATCCGCATCTACAGGCTGGCGTTCTTTGGCTGCTTCAAGAGCTAAACTCATCGCTTTGATGTGTTCTGGCGTGGTGCCGCAACAGCCGCCAATAATCTCAACCCCAGCATCACGTGCCAACACCGCATAATCAGCCATAAGCTCTGGCGTTCCATGGTAATGAATATGACCATCGACATATTCTGGTATTCCGCAATTGCCTTTTGCAACACGGTAAACACCATCGCGTTGCGGCATCGCCATGACCGCATGCATTAACTCAGACGGGCCAATACCACAGTTTGCCCCAACCGCAAGAACATCGTGTTGACCAACCTGATCGGCAAAATCAGACGGATCAACCCCCATCATAGACTTTCCGGCAGTGTCAAAGGTCATGGTTGCGCCAACAGGTAACCCTGTTTTCTTCGCACCTTCAATCGCAGCAAAGATTTCATCAAAGGACGAAATAGTTTCAATCCACAGCATATCCACGCCCCCCTCAGCTAAGGCCATGGCCTGTTCGGTAAAGGCGTCAACCGCTTCTTCATGGGTTAATGCCCCTAGAGGCACAAACAGTTCACCCGTTGGGCCCATAGACCCAGCAACCATCACCTCACGGCCTGTGGTCTCTAGATGATGCTTGGCCTCAGTTTTGGCAAGACGAGCTGAGGCTTCGTTCAGTTCTGCCACCCGATGTTCAGATTGATGCAATTTGAGACGATGGCGTGTGCCGCCAAAAGAATTACTGAGGATCATGTCTGACCCTGCTTCAATAAAACGGCGATGAAGGCCAGCGACATGTTCCGGCTTTTCCAGGGACCATAATTCTGGTGGATATCCCGTTTCAAGACCAAGCATGAAATAGTTGGTACCTGTGGCACCATCCGCCAAAACATACCCTTTTTGGTCAAGTAACCTATCAAGAATAAACATGTTTACCCCCCAGATTTAGAAATTTGCTTTAAGCCAACTTTCGGCGGCGTTGGCGGCGACTTCGACCCGTTACCGAAGCCCGGCGGTCATGCAGGCTGTTCAGCAGGTCTTGTTGTTCGTTCCGATCAAGATTGCGCCATGATGCAATTTCCTGTCGGCTTCGATAACACCCACTACAGTAACCGCTTACCGGATCAATTTGGCAAATACTAATACAAGGAGAAGGAAGGTGATCCGATTTCATTATGTTCATCACCTTTGATCTGGTGAACCTTAGGCTGCAGTAACAGCCAATGGTGCATTGGATACCGACTCAGCCAGTTTGTCAATCATTTCATCTGTTTGCGCATTCTGTCCTGCCAGAACCAAATGATCATGCCTTGCAACAGCATCGCCCATACTATCGTGATCTGTATTGATCAAATCAAGTGAGGCAGCAAGGGTAATTCCACTACCAATCAAAAGCACAGGGGCATTTTCGCGGATAAAGGCCGACATGATCCGTTTGGCATGGCTGTCAGTGGATAGCACCTTGGTATGATTTTCGCCATGGGGGATAATCATCAGATCATAATCCACAGCCAAGGTTTCACGCCAAGCAGCGTCCACCGAATATGACAATCCCCATGCCTCGCCTGACCAGCCATTAATGAGACCCATATCCTTTGATACAAGATGCGATGTAGCACCAATAGCGGCCAATGCTTTTTGCAAATGAACAAGGGGGGTTTCTAGAAATCCATTAGTGATTAGTATAGCAACGCGCTTGCCCGCGAGCGGGGAAATAGACATACATAACTCCTTATTTTTTGTTCGGAGAGACAAAATGAAGTCTCAATCCAAACCTCTTCTCAACGATGACCTTATATATTGTTAATGGTGTCAAAGATCAATAGCCTGAGACAATTTCTCCTGCCTAGGGGTAATGTTTCCTGCCTTTCCTCTGTTTAACTGATGCCACCGGATCAAGACAGGAACAGCATTTTATATTAGAAATATGTAATGCACCTGACCAACTTACATCCGGCAAGGCGGATTGCTTATGTTACCCTTGCAGTAGTTTTACCCCTGTTGGTTGGGTGCGGGGGCGGGGGTGGAGTATCCATCACCGCCCCACCTCCTAGCGCGAACAGTCTAACCAATCAGGTTTCAGCAAATCAAATTCATACTGATCAGCTGTTTGCCAAACTTAGTGGCGAAGGCGACCGATGGATCGCTGTGATGGATAGCGACAGCCTAAGCCTGCGGCTTGATGGAAATGCCGAAAATGCTGAGGCGGTATTAAGAAAATTGCCGCCTATTGCCCCTTATATTACGCCAGAGATCACAACACGCTATTCGCGTTTTGGTACGCTTTCCCTAGGGCTGGATCAGCAAGCGAATGACCCGGGCCGAATTGCCGTGTGGGGATATCTAACTGAAAGTTTGCCCGTAACGGATATGACTTATGATATGGCCTCACTCTGGCATTGTGTTGGTTGTGGCGGGTTTTTTAAAACCCGAACTGGAACAGCGCGTGGCGCTCTTATCCTTAATTCAGAATATCAGCACGCTACGATAGACTTAAATGGTGATGATCTGCATCTGACCGCAACGCTTAGGCTGGATGATAATAACCAATTCCATCTCGATGGAGAAATGTCCTTATATTATGAGGGCACAAAACAAATCCCCAATACTCAAACGGTCACCGGAACCCTGTTTGGGCCTGATGCAAATGAAGCCGGATTAGTGTTCGGGCTCGAAACTGATCAAGGGGTATTGTTTAGCGGCATGGCTATTGGTGCCGCGCCATCAGCCCCTTAAATGCCTAATGAGCCATAACTCTTGACCACTCTTTCAATCGCAATCTTCATTGCCGCGACACGCATATTTGGGACATCAGGATTGGTGTTCCATTCACGGCTGATATTGGCATAGGCTTCACGCATCGTGTCTTCGAGGCCAGATCGCACTAAAGTGAGTTCTGTTGATCCTGTCAGCGCATGTTGCCGCTGTTCTTCAGGAAATGGTTTTCCAGTCATCGTTTCAACACCCTGAATAATTGCGCTGAAATGGTCATGGCTCTCACGTCTTTGCATGCGCCCAAATCGGATATGGCTAAGATTCTTGATCCATTCAAAATAACTGACCGTCACACCACCAGCATTAGCATAAAGATCAGGAATAATGACTGTACCTTTTTTGGTTAATATATCATCTGCTTCTGCGGTGATCGGACCATTAGCAGCCTCAATAATCAGCGGGGTTTTGATCTGCATGGCATTACTTTCGGTAATGACCAGCTCCATGGCTGCGGGAATTAAAATATCCGCGTCTTCTTCCAGCATTTCCATCCCGCTAGGGGTATAGCCATCAAAGCCTTTAATGCTGCCATGGATTGTCATGTGATCTTTGAGGGCGCGAATATTAATGCCCTTAGGGTTCACGACGGCGCCCCCTCGTTCCAGCACGTGGGTTATCATGGCCCCGTCTTCTTCGGACAGAAACAACGCGGCATGATACCCAACATTGCCCAGCCCCTGAACAATAATTCGCTTGCCTTTAAGCCCCGGGGTCAAACTCGTTTGTTTGACATCTTCAGGATGGTCAAAAAAGGCCCGCAAAGCATATTGTACGCCGCGGCCTGTGGCCTCAACCCGGCCTTGTATTCCCCCCTTGCCAACAGGTTTTCCTGTCACACAGGCCCATGCGTTAATTTCAATGGAGTTCAAGCGGCGGTATTCATCAGCCATCCACGCCATTTCACGCTCACCTGTTCCCATATCGGGGGCTGGCACATTTTGTGATGGGCTGATCAGATCACGCTTAGCTAATTCTTGAGTGAAGCGGCGAGTAATTCTTTCCAATTCCTCTTCACTCCAGTCTTGCGGGTTAATATAAAGCCCCCCTTTTGAGCCCCCAAACGGCACCTCAACCAAGGCGCATTTGAACGTCATGAGCATGGCTAAGGCCTCAACCTCCTCAAGAGATACATCAAGGCTGTATCGAATGCCGCCTTTGACTGGTTCAAAATGCTCACTATGAACGGATCGGTAACCGACAAACGTCTGCATTTTACCGCGAAGCCTAACCCCAAACCGAACGATATATGACGAATTGGTCACTTTGATTTTATGGTCTAGCCCGGGCGCCATTGGAATAAGCTTGGCGGCTTGATCATAAACTTTTTCTACTGACTGAAGAAACACATTGCTCATTGCTGATGATCTCCTTTCTTTCGAAAATATCAGAGTTGGAACTATAACCTTTATAACACGAATTGAAGATTGCCTATTATGAAAATGGGCGTATGGTTATTGGATAAGACTAACCAGATGAAGCATTTTTTTAATGGCCTTTCGTCCTCCCATTCGTATTGCTTCAGGTGGCACCCCCGGCGGCACCACACTCGGTATTATTTATGGAATGAATAGCGCCTCAATGGCGGTGCTTGGGTCACTGGTTTCCCTCGTCGGTTTAGCTATATTAGATAATGATCGGGTGATGCTCTCGTTGAGCCTTTTTATCGCCGCTTTCCTGTCCTTGCCAATCGTGCTTTATACGGGAAGCCTTATCAGTTTGCTGACACGAAAATATGTCTTCACCATCGGTGTTGTTATAGCCATCGCAGGCAATTTTCTCTTTATGATTGATCTGCCGTGGAGTTTTATTGCCGCCAACACTTGCCGCATGGTTGGGGCAGGATTGATGATGATGTGCATCTCGCTCTATACCATGGATTTTATTCCCCGAAAAAAACTAGCCAGCGCTGAGAGTCGAAAAATCATGTTTGCTGGTCTGGCCTGGCTAATCTTTCCTTTTCTTGGCACATGGATATGGGTCAATGTGGACCCTCATGCGCCTTTCATTTTATCAATTATACTGGTTAGCATCTTAATTTCTGTGTTTTGGTGGCTTCGCATTTCAGAGGCAGAGAATATTCGTCCACCTGATGCCAAGAACCTAAACTTTATTCGCAATGTCCGAACCTATTTTGCTAATCCACACATGCGCGTTGCTTATCTCATTGCGGTGGCACGGTCATCATCATGGGTGGTGTTTTTCTCTTATGGGCCAATTTATCTTCAGGACGCAGGCATTGCGCCACAATGGATTGGGCTTTTTATGGGCGGCATCATGTCCGTTTTGTTATTTTCTGGGCGCTTTTCCCATTTTGCTCAAATGATCGGCATAAGGAAAACCATTTTATTTAGTTTTATGCTTGCTGGTAGCAGCATGATTATTCTAGGGCTTTTGCCAGAACCAACCATCTGGGGTTTGCTGTTGTTACTTTTGGCATCACTTGGGTTTGATATGCTTGATATCATCGGAAACATTCCCTTTATGCGTATGGTCAGTCCCAAAGTTAGGGTGGAAATGACCAGCGTCTTTTCCACTTGGCGAGAAATGTCTTTTGTTGTTACTCCTGGGCTGGCAACACTCATCTTGATATTTACAGATATCAGTGGGTTGTTTGTAATTCTTGGGGTTGCGCTCTTTATCGCGGGATTGTTAACCCGGACGATGCCTATTCGAGTGGATTAATTCGGAACCGCGTCATCAGTTTCTTTTTGCAACCCTGCGCGAGTAGCAATTCCCCCTGCCACAACAATTAAAACAATACCAATAATATCCTGCATTCCTAAATACTGTTTAAGGAAAATCCAAGCGGCTAGCCCAGCAGAGATTAAAAAGAAATATTCAAACACATTGATATAGGTAGGGTCACCAACCTGATATGCACGCGTCATAAACCACATGGCAATGGTTGAGAAAAAGGCCTGCGCGAAAATCAACCCAAACACTGCTAGCGTAACTGTGCCCCAAGCGGTGGTAATAAATGGCGTCAAATGATCATTAGGTTCAACCGGATACATCCCCAGCAAAAGCGATGCAATCCCACCACCAACTCCGAGAAAAACAAACCCCATCGCTGACAGGACGACAGGATTTTCTTCAGCACAATACCGCTTTGTTAAAATATTACTTAGCGCCAAAAAAGCACCGCCACAGACGGGCAGAATATGCATCCATGAAAAATCTGTGTCGTTTGGATTAAGGATAACCAACACCCCTGCGGAACCAATTGCTACTGCACTTATCCGGCGAATACCAATATGTTGTCTAAAAAATACCCATGAAAAAATAAGCACAAAAATAGGACAGGTAAAAATCCCAGCCCCCGTGACTGCCATAGGAAGAAATGACAGAGACGAGAAATAAATCAGCATCGAGATCATGAAACAAAAATTGCGTAGCATCATAAACCATGGCCTGATGATCGTAAGCTGTGATCCAACAAACCACGCCACAATCAACATCAACGGAACAGCAATCAGACTGCGCAACACATGAAACTGCCCTACACCAATGCTATCTTCTAGCATCACGACCAGAGTATCATTAGGGCCAATGATCGCCATCGCGATCAGGATATATATTCCGCCCCAAATTTCCCCTGATTTCTGTTTCATGGCTAGTTTTTAACCAAACTCTCGGCGGATTGCATCCGTATGCTGGCCCAAATCTGGCACATCTGTAGCGGCAACAATTTCACCATTGATCAAGGCCCCGGGGGATAGGATTTGCATCTCACCATCTGATGTTCGCATAGTCATATGACGGATCTGAGGATGTTTTACCAAATCTTCCATTGTGCTCAATCGGCCAAAGGCAATATCTGCTTTTGTCATGATTTCAGCCAGTTCATCACGGCCATGACGCGCAAAGGCTGCGGTAATATTTGCATCCAATTCTACCCGGTTTGCCACACGCTTAATGTTGCTGGAAAACTTGGGATCACTGGCCATCGCCGCATCACCCAGCACATCAGAGCAAAACTTTACCCATTCACGTTCATTCTGGATTGAAAACAAAATCATACCGCCATCACCGCAAGGATAAACCCCATAGGGTGCAATAGTCGGATGATGCAGACCTGGGCGTTTGATATCACGACCACCGTATTTATGCTGAATATAAGGCACATTCATCCAGTCAGCCAAAGCATGGAAAAGGGAAACTTCTATGCCCCGACCCTTGCCTGTTTTAGCGCGTCCAATCAGCGCCTGAAGAATCGCCTGATATGACGTCATGCCAGCCCCAATATCACAAATAGAAACCCCAACCCGTCCCGGGGATTCTGCCGAGCCTGTGATGCCAGCCATACCAACCTCAGCCTGAACCAACAGATCATACGCTTTCATCTGACTATAAGGGCCAGATTCGCCATAACCACTAATCGAACAGGTGATTAATCCGGGATGCGCGCGGCGCAAATCTTCCACATCTAATCCAAGTCTTGCAACCGCGCCGGGCATGAGATTCTGAATAAAGATGTCAGCCTTAGCAATCATTGCTTTGACCAAGGCCAAGTCTTTGGGGTCTTTGAGATTAAGAGCCACAGATTCTTTGCCGCGATTTAGCCAAACAAAATAAGAACTCGACCCCATCGCATCAGCGTCATAATTGCGGGCGAAATCCCCTTCGGGACGTTCAATTTTAATTACCCTTGCCCCAGCGTCAGCTAGCTTGCCAGACGCATAAGGAGCAGCGACAGCCTGTTCAATTGTAACAACGGTAATCCCGGCTAAATCTTTTTCGATCATAGAAATATCCTGTTCATTTCTTCTATTCATTCGCCCCTTTAATGGCCCCAATCACAGCATCAGTAACTTCGCGTGTGGTGGCTTTACCGCCAACATCAGGGGTCAATATGCCAGCCGCACATACATCTTCAACCGCTTTCATAAGCTTTTGAGATGCTTCCATATGGCCAAGATGATCCAGCATCAATGCCGCAGTCCAAAAAGTGGCAACGGGATTAGCAATCCCCTTACCCGTAATATCAAAGGCGGATCCATGAATAGGTTCAAACATAGATGGAAACCGGCCTTCGGGGTCAATATTGCCGGTTGGGGCAACACCAATACTGCCTGCTAGTGCGCCAGCCAAATCCGACAGCACATCCGCGTGCAAGTTTGTGGCAACAATGGTATCAAGGCTTTGGGGATCAAGTGTCATGCGTACAGTCATAGCATCGACGAGCATTTTGTCCCAAGTAACCTCAGGAAACTCAGCCGCAACCTCGGCCGCAATCTCATCCCACATGACCATCCCATGGCGCTGGGCATTAGATTTTGTGACTACCGTCAATGTTTTGCGAGGGCGTGACGCGGCTTTTTCAAAGGCAAATCGCATTACCCGTTTCACCCCATGGCGCGTAAAGACAGAAACTTCGGTTGCGACTTCTTCGGGTAAGCCACGATGCACCCTACCCCCACTTCCCGAATATTCCCCTTCGGAGTTTTCACGAATAATCAGCCAATCCAGATCACCGGGGCCAACATGACGCAAAGGCGACTGAATTCCTGGCAAGATGCGTGTCGGCCGGATATTGGCATATTGATCAAAACCCTGACAGATCGGCAAGCGTAACCCCCATAGCGTGATATGGTCAGGCACATCCGGGGCACCAACAGCACCAAAAAATATCGCATCAAACGGTTTTAATTGATCTAATCCATCAGTTGGCATCATTTGACCATGGGTTTTGTAGTAATCAGACCCCCAGTCAAAATGCGTCACTGAAAAAACAAATCCCCCATCGCGTGTCGCTACCGCATCCAGCACCTCAAGGCCAGCGTTAATCACCTCTGGGCCAATGCCATCAGCAGGAATAGCAGCAATGTGATAATTTGTCATTTTGCTCTCATGAAATAGCAAATATAAAGAAAACGTAATGGGTGAGTGTAACCATTATCGTGATTTTGGCAATGCCATCATCTGCCCTTTATGACAAAGCGCTTATGAAATGGTTTAGAGATTACAGCCCATCGATAAAGCGGCATAATTCCTTGGCAACGCTCTCGCCAGCCTCAAGCAAGAGAGAATGCTTATATCGCGGCAGAATAACCAATTCTGATACTGGCAAGGCATCAGCGATCTGTTGATTAAGCCTAGGGTTACAGCCGCCATCATGTTCACCTGTTAAGACCAGTGCTGGGGCTGTCACCTGGTGAAGCCACGGCCCCATTTCTGTCCCAGCATAAATCCTAAAGACATTAAGAAATACCTCAGCATCCGTATTCACTACCTGTTTTAGTCGCGCTGCAACCACATCAGGATGATTAGTGATAAAATCATCCGTGAACCAGCGATCAGATAAAGTTTCTAGCACCGGTGGAATGCCTTTTTCTTCCATTGCTTTCACCACCGCCCAGACCTTTTGGCTATCATCATCCGTGCGAAAGGCCGCGGTTGATAATAGCCCCAAAGATAACACCTTTTCTGGATAGGCGCGTGCATAAGCAGGCCCGATCATGCCGCCTAGCGAATGTCCTGCCAGATGCATCGCCGCAATCCCTGTGGCCTTGCGGATGGCCTCTAGGTCTTCGACAAGATGATTTAGGTTGAACTCACCTTCCCCTTTTGGGGACTCCCCATGGCCACGGAGGTCATAGGTTACGACAGTAAAATGAGGGGTTAGAATAGGAAGAAGTTTTGCCCAAGTGTTTCGCGCCGCGCCAATCCCATGGATCAAGAAAAGTGGTGGCCCCTGTCCTGCAATGGACCATGCACAGGAAACCGCTTGGCATGATCTGGCGGCGTCAGGATTAGACATTGCTACCCCTCAGGCTGGCGATCTGCATGGGCGACCCCGGCATAACCCCAATCCTCTTTATCCACATCAACCAATATCACTTGAACGCTTTCTGGTTTTGCGCCTGTTGCGCGGCAGAACCCATCAGTCATTTCCTTAATAATAGCGCGGCGTGTATCACGATCACGCCCCTTGAACATTTCAACACGGATCATCGGCATTCTCAGGCTTCCTTTCTTGCCTTATCAAAAGGGGCAGGTGAAGAGGTAAAATGCGGCATAACATCCTCAGCAAAGGCTTGTAAGGCATCCATCGTATCTTGAGCATCAAGGCCAAAATTAGGATTGATGATCACCCGATCAATGCCGAGTTCTGCATATGGCGCGAGTTTATCTATGACTTCTTGGGTGGAACCTATCAACAGGCTTTCCGCCAATTCCTCTTTGGGGGTTCGGCTAGGCATTGGTGTAATCATGCCATGATCAACGAGGCCAGGGCCAAGAAAGATATTGTCAAATCGGCCATAATAGTGATGTGCAGCAGCAATTTTCTTTTGTTTTTCAGCTTCGGTTTTGGCCAGATGCGCCACTCGCGACAGCGTTAAAGTTGGAATATCATCGGTTTTTTGACATTCCGCTTTGCCGCGCTGAAATGCCTCAACCTGATCTTTAAGCAATTGATGATTGCCTGAAAGCGGTGTGGTCTGAATATGAAACCCTTTTTTGGTTGACGCATAAATGCCTTCCGGATTTAGGACCGCCATCATGATAGGTGGCCCCCCTTGACGCAAAGGGCGCGGCATAATCGTTAAAGGATCAAACTGATACCATTTTCCATGCCATGACACTTCTTCATCAGTCAGCAAAGCCTGAAGAACATTGAGGGATTCGTCAAAACGTTCTCGGGTTTCATCCATAGGAACGCCCATGCGCTCCATCTCATAGGCAAAGGCACCCCTACCAACGCCCAGCATTAATCGCCCTTCGCAAAAAATATCTGCCACCACCACTTCACCAGCATAGACACGCATATCGTGAAGCGGTAACACCACCACAGAGGTGAGAATCTTAAGCTGTTCAGTCATGCTGGCAATTTTAACGGCAAAGGTCAGAGGGGCAGGCATCATCAGGCAATTGACGAGGTGATGCTCTGTCACGGAAACAGAATCAAAGCCAATCTTATCAGCCAGTTTGGCCTGATCCAACATATCCTGATAGACGCGATCACCACCATAGTGTTTATCAGGGTAATCCGATGATAGCTGAATACAAAAATCCATATCTTCTCAGTATTTGCCTTGTTTGTTTTGTTCTTGGAAAAGTATCAAACGAAAATGGCAAAAGACAAAGAAAAAAATTCTTGCAAAATGAGATGGGATGGATTGTCCTAACGTTTCAAAAATAAGAGCATCACCATGTCACGTCATCACGCTATTCTTTTAATCCTTTTGGGCGGCAGTTTTATGAGTCTGGTCGGACTCATGATGCGCTTGCTTGATACCCAAGATGGTATGGTGATCTTATTTTATCGCTCGATCAGCCTTAGTGCCATGGTGGCTATAGTTGCGTGTTTGCGGCGGCGCATTTCCCCCTTCACTTTTCTCGGTCAACTGGACCGCGCCGATATGATGATGGGGCTGGCCTTGGCGATTGCGTTTATGACTTATGTCTATGCCATGTTGCTCACCTCAGTGGCGTCAACTTTGTTTTTGCTTACCACTGCCCCCTTTATGGCGGCGATCATTGGATGGGTATGGATCAATGAGCGTCCCCATCCTTTTACCTGGCTAGCTATGATCGCGGCGCTAATCGGCGTTGGGATGATGATTAGTGACGGGCTTGATCTAGGCCGGACAACCGGAAATCTTGTTGCGCTTACCTCAGCGCTCTTTTTTGCTATTATGCTTGTGATCGCCCGGCGAAGTGGTAAGGCTGATGTGCTTGGCGGTACTTTTTTTGGTGGCGTGTTTTCCCTTATCCTAGCTGGCGGCGCGGCAATGGTTGTTGGCGGCGGTCTCCAGATTTCTGCTGGAGATTTGGGGTTGGTTCTGTTTATGGGCGCCTTTACCATTGGCATTGGTATTGCGCTAGTCACCTGGGGTGCGCCTCATGTTCCTGCCGCTGAGGTTAGCTTACTTGTTCTCATTGAATCGGTTCTTGGCCCCATATGGCCATGGATTGTTCTTGGTGAGACTATGTCAGGGCTTGAGATCATAGGCGGTATCACCGTGATGGGCGCGGTGGCTATGCTGGCCATCAAAAGCAATCAGGCCAGCTTGAGCGCTTGATTGATTTGCCTTTGCATTCTTGTTAATCGACGCCATCATTATATATAGATAATATTATTCATTTTTTTGAAAGAAGTATCATGTCTGTTCGCCCTATTAAAATGACCAATCAAGCAAGGCCTCATCTCGAAGGTGCTGGGGTGCATCTCCACCGTGTCTTTGGTTTTGGCGAGACGGAGCCATTTGATCCTTTTCTGATGATGGATGATTTTCGTAATGACGATCCAGCAAAATATTTGAACGGGTTTCCCTGGCATCCGCATCGGGGTATCGAAACCATTACCTATGTGTTGAAAGGTAATGTGGAACATGGCGATAGTCTTGGTAATCGCGGGGTGTTGAGTGATGGGGATGTGCAATGGATGACTGCTGGCTCTGGCATCATTCATCAGGAAATGCCCAGCGGCAATGCAAAAGGCGAAATGCATGGCTTTCAGCTCTGGGCCAATTTGCCTAGCCATCAGAAAATGACAACGCCGCGTTATCAAGATATCAAATCCCCTGATATCACTAGCCTGACCGATGATGATGGCACGCATATCCGGGTGATTGCTGGTGACTGGCGCGGTTATCGCGGGCTCGTTGATGGCATTGATACTGACCCTAGTTATCTGGATATTGCCATGCCAGCAAACACGACGAAACGCTTTCCTTTTGATACGCGGCGGCAAGGCTTTGCCTATATCTTTGAAGGCAGTGCTAGTTTTGCTGATGCGTCACAGCCTTTCGGCGTGAATGTCGAAAAAGAGTTTATGGGAGAAGAACTAAAGATACGCGACCAATCCGGTAACCGGACACTCGTGGTCTTTGGTGAAGGCGATGAGGTGGTTGTTACCTCAGGCGAGATGGGGGTGCGATTCTTATTAATTTCTGGCGCCCCTTTGAGAGAACCGGTGGCATGGCACGGCCCTATTGTTATGAACACGCGCGAGGAATTGCAAACCGCTTTTCGCGAGTTGAATACGGGTGAGTTTATCAAAGAAGGCGCTGAGGATTGGGTTGGGAAAAGACGAGGTTAGAAGTTGATCTACTGATCTCTTTATGTATAAAGGTGGTTAAGAGTTTTAACAGTTATGCTTTGATAAGGATAATCAAAATATCACTTTTTCAGCATCACTATTCTTATCAACCTATACCGTGATTTCGAATTCTGCTAAAACTCCATCCTATGAACTATGATGCCCCCATCCTCATCACTGGCACCGCCGGATTTATTGGTTTTCATCTGACCAAACATCTGCTTGAGCAGGGCCATCATGTCGTCGGGCTCGATAACATGAACCCTTATTATGATATCCGCCTCAAAGAAGATCGACTGTCCCAGCTTAGCCATCCACATTTCCAATTTCAGCCTTGTGATCTGGCTTATAAAGATGCGGTCATGGGCCTTTTTTCCAATTTCAAGCCCAAAATTGTTATCCATCTCGCAGCACAGGCCGGGGTTCGCTATTCCATCGATAACCCCAGCGCCTATATGGACAGTAACATGATCGGCTTTTTCAATATCCTTGAAGCTGCGCGTCATCACAATATTAACCATCTGATTTATGCATCGTCGTCTTCGGTTTATGGCGCCTCAACCGATTATCCGTTTTCTGAAAAACAGGCCGTCAATCACCCGGTCAGTTTTTATGCC
The DNA here is from genome assembly GCA_027593125.1 of Pseudomonadota bacterium. GTDB lineage: Bacteria > Pseudomonadota > Alphaproteobacteria > Puniceispirillales > UBA1172 > UBA12202. The sequence continues at coordinate 18,954 of JAQCJL010000024.1, forward strand.
GCTACCAAAAAAGCCAATGAGGCGATGGCGCATTCTTATGCCCATCTGTATGGTTTGCCTTGCACAGGTTTGCGATTTTTCACTGTCTATGGCCCATGGGGACGGCCAGATATGGCACTCTGGCGGTTCACCGATCGCATTATGAAGGGTGAGCCAATCCAAGTTTTTGGTGAAGGAAAGATGAGCCGGGATTTCACCTATATTGATGATATTATTGACGGCATTATCCGCCTGATCCCACTGCCGCCGCAGCCTAACCCCAATTGGGATAGCAAAACCCAAGACCAGGCTACCAGCATGGCCCCATGGCGCATCCTTAATATCGGTAATAATCAACCGACGGAACTTGAGCATTTTATTTCTGTTCTTGAGGAAACTATCGGCATCAAAGCGGTGAAAGAATATTTGCCAATGCAAGATGGTGATGTTCGTTCTACCGCCGCCGATATTACTGCCATTCAGGAATTAACCGGTTTTCAACCGCGCACAAAGATTGAGGATGGCATCCCTGCCTTTGTAGAATGGTATCGCCGTTGGCATGGCAATAAAGGATAACCCATCCTCTTCATTGCCTTTATAAGCAAAATTAGTGTAAGAAAAAGATGATGTTTTTTGTAAATTCATCACCTGTTTCATAATCTAGGGGCGAGGAATGCCAGCAAAAATAACTAAAGCCATCTTTCCTGTTGGCGGCCTAGGCACCCGGTTTCTGCCTGCAACCAAATCCATGCCCAAAGAAATGTTACCAGTAGTGGATAAACCGCTCATCCAATATGCCGTTGAAGAAGCGGCCGAAGCTGGGATTACTGAGTTTATTTTTATCACTGGCCGAGGCAAAACTGCGATTGAAGATCATTTTGATCACTCCACCGAACTCGAAGACACCCTCATCAAGCGCGATAAAAATGATGGCCTGGCGGCAGTTCGTGCGATGATGCACACGCCAGGGTCTGTTGCCTATATTCGCCAGCAAGAACCTGCTGGACTTGGTCACGCCATCTGGTGCGCCCGGCATTATGTTAAAGATGAACCGGTTGCTGTCCTGCTTGCAGATGATCTGATTAAGCCAGAACAAGGCGGCAAGGGATGCCTGAAACAAATGGTTGAGGCTTGGCAAAACACGGGCGGTAACATGGTGGCAGCGATGGAAGTCCCGCGTGAGAACACCGCATCATATGGGATCATCACCCCTGGCGCGAGCCATGCTTCTTTAACAGAGGTCAAAGGGTTGGTTGAAAAGCCAAGCCCAGAGAAAGCCCCGTCAACCCTTGCTGTGGTTGGCCGCTATATTCTTGAACCTGGGGTTTTTGCCGAACTTGACCGGATGGAACGCGGCACTGGTGATGAAATACAGATCACCGACTCGCTTGCTCGCCGCATTGGTGAGGCGCCTTTTTTCAGCTATCAGTTCTCAGGCACGCGGTTTGATTGTGGATCAAAATTAGGATTTCTTCAGGCCAATGTCGCCTATGCGCTTTCTCGTGATGATCTGGGTAGAGATATCACAACTTGGCTAAAGGGTCTCACATTGTGATAAAGCATCATTTTGATCCTACCATATTAAGGGCCTATGACATTCGGGGCATTATTGACGTCACGTTGACAGGGGATGATGCCTATGCCATTGGGGCTGGATTTGCCGCTATTATCCGCGCAAGTGGCGGAAAAACCGTGGTCATTGGCCGTGATGGCCGGTTATCTTCACCCATGTTATCTGAACATTTAGCCAAAGGATTAACCGATGGCGGCATGGACGTAACCGATATCGGTACTGGACCAACACCGATGTTATATTTTGCTGATCGCATTACAAATGCGGATGGCGCAATTCAAATCACCGGCTCACATAATCCGCCACAATATAACGGCTTTAAGATGGTGCTAGGGCACCAGCCTTTTTTTGATGACGATATTCAGGCACTTGGCAAGGCCATGGCAGACGGAGTTGAAAAGTCTGATGGCGGCCATTATCAGCGCATGGATATGGAAAAACAATATCTTGATGCTCTTCTTGATTATGCTGGCGACCTTAACGCCATTAATCATATGGCTTTTGTATGGGATTGCGGGAATGGCGCAGCTGGCCCCATGGTGGAACGCTTAACCGCGTCCCTACCTGGTACCCATCATGTTTTGTTTTCTGACATTGACGGGACTTTTCCCAATCACCATCCTGATCCAGTTGATCCTGAAACCTTGCATCTTTTGCGGCAATCCGTCACGGATCATAACGCGGTTATAGGGATTGGTTTTGATGGTGATGGTGATCGCATTGGCCTGATTGATGCCAAAGGCCGGCAGGTGGCTGGGGATGTGCTAACGGCCTATTTATCTGGAGGGGTATTGCGCCGTCACCCAGGGGCAGACATTATTTTTGATGTGAAATCTTCCTTAGTGGCATTAGATCAAGTCAGCGCCAAGGGCGGCCGCCCACAGTTATGGAAAACTGGTCATAGCCATATGAAAACCCGGCTTAAGGAAATTTCAGCTCCTCTGGCCGGGGAGATGAGTGGGCATTTGTTTATCGCTGATGGTTGGTATGGATTTGATGATGCGTTGCTGGCAGCCGTAGCCGTATTGAAAGAAATGGCTGAAACGGGTCAAGATATCACGCAGTTTGGTGATGAATTGCCAGCGGTCTTTGCCACGCCTGAGATGCGGATCCCATGCCTTGAAACTGAAAAGTTTGGTCTTGTCGATGCGGTTGCAAACGCCGTGCGTTTAGAAACTAATGCTAACATCAGTGAGGTCAACACCATTGATGGTATTCGCGTCACCAATGATGATGGATGGTGGTTGATCCGTGCTTCTAATACCGGGGCGGAATTAGTCGCACGCGCCGAAGGCAAAAATGAACCCGCCCTAAACCGATTACAGAATATGATTTATCAGCGCCTTCAAGCGGCTGGCTGGCAAGATCAGCGCGCCCCAACAGAGGAAAGCAATTAATGCGGCAGGTTCTGGTTACTGGAGGAGCGGGATATATCGGTAGCCATGCGGTTCATGCCCTCACCGATCAGGGGGATATGCCAATCATATTTGACAATCTTAGCACTGGTTTTCCGCAACACCTGCCTGCTGAGGCTAAATTGGTAGTTGGTGATCTGGGTAATGATGAGGATCTGGATCATCTGTTCAAAAATTATCATTTCGATGCTGTGATGCATTTTGCAGGCAGTATTATCGTCCCCGAATCCGTTACAAATCCCGGGCTTTACTATCAAAACAATACGGCTAATACCTTGCGGCTTCTTAAAAAGATGGTTGAAAGCAAAACCGACAAGCTAGTGTTTTCATCTACGGCTGCTGTTTATGGCAATCCAGACAGCACTGCCCCCATTACTGAAACAACTACCCCTCGCCCCATCAATCCTTATGGCGACTCTAAATGGATGAGCGAGAAGATGATCACGGATATGGCAAAGGCACATCATCTTAAAGCCACTTGTCTTCGGTATTTTAATGTTGCAGGAGCAGATGATAAGGGCCGCAGTGGTCAATCCTCACCCGTGGCAACACATCTAATCAAACGTGCCACGCGTGTTGCACTTGGAAAAGATGACTCTTTGTCGGTATTTGGTCAGGACTATCCGACAAGTGACGGCAGCGGTGTTCGCGATTACATTCATGTCAATGATCTAATTGATGCACATCTTCTGGCCCTTAATCATCTTAAAGATCAAGACGAGATTGAGATTTTTAATTGCGGTTATGGCAAGGGATACTCTGTGCTTGAGGTTATTGCCGCCACTGAACGCGTCAGCGGCAAAACCCTAAATGTTATTATGGCTGATAGGCGCAGTGGTGACCCAGCAGAATTGGTGGCAGTTTCTGATCGCATCAGAAAAACGCTAGGCTGGACACCTAAACGCGACCATCTGGATCAGATCATCGATACCGCTCTTACTTGGGAAAGCACCTTGCCGTGAATGACCTTTTCGCCTCAGCAAAAGATGCTTGGAAAACTAGTCATGGGCTAGACCGTATTCTGCTCTGCTTCTGGCTCATGGGGCCATGGTTTTTCTTAATTGAGCGAAGTCCAGCTGATGCTTGGATTAGTCTAGTAGGATTATCATTTCTGATCCGTTCTGGAAGCACTGGCGATTGGAACTGGCTTCAGCTTCGCTGGGTCAAAGCTACAGGGGTTTTTGT
>JAQCJL010000146.1 GCA_027593125.1 Pseudomonadota bacterium
ACCGGAATCGTTATATTTTTATGGTATACCAGACTTTTTCATTTTGAAAGATGGAACATTATTGTTTTCACACATCATTTCTAAACTATTGTAATTATACAATTATTTTTGATAGCATAAGTGGCGCTTGACGAAGGATAACTTTGGTATATTGTATTTTTAAAGGTTTTGACGGGGGCATACCACAGGCATAAAACACTTGATTTTACCTCATGTGGCCTTTGTTAAACCCTGAGATAAGCCTAGGCAGAATGACAGTGAAGTTCGTTAAGTAAAGGTAAAAATGCGCTTAAACGCAGTTTGATCCACGGCCATGACCGTTTTCAGAACTGCTTTATAGGAATGAGATGAGTGGCAAGCGAGATTAAGTTAAAACCCATAGCAACTGATTTTACCATAAAGGATCACCTTTATGAGGTTATTCGTGACCATATTCTCAGCATTGATATTTATGCCATGGACGAAGAATTGCGCCTTGATGAGCGCCAATTAGCAAGTCAACTTGGCGTTTCTAGGACCCCAATACGTGAGGTCTTAGCTAGGCTTGCCCAAGATGGTTTGGTTGAAATTTTACCGCGCAAAGGTGTTTTCATTCACCGCAAATCAATGAGTGATATCCTGGATATGGTGATCACTTGGGCGGCATTGGAAAGCATGGCGGCACGGCTGGCAACCAAAGTGGCAAGTGATGATGATTTTATTTTGCTCCGTCGCTTTGCCCTTAACAACACCGCGTCCTCAAGCGAAATGCAAATCAGTGAATATTCTGATGCTAATATTAAATTTCATCAGACGATTTTAGAATTGTCCGGATGTGCCTTGCTCAAGACAACCGCAGATCAATTGTTTATGCAGATGGCGGCCATTCGTCGCCGCGCTATTCACGAAGATGATCGCGCTAGCCGTTCGGTTAGTGATCACATGCAGATCATTGATGCGTTAGAGGCCAGAGATGCAGATTTGGCCTCAAATCTGGTGCGTGAACACACCATGCGCTTACATGATCATATTCAATCGCGCTGGATGGTATTTTCTAATTCAGAAGATGCTAGCGAAACCCAAACCTCAGCCCTTGATAGCAAATCTCACCCAAGCACAATTGAGGCAAAAATTGACGATGGGCAAGAAAGCAACAAAACAACAGCTGAAGTTTCACACTTAAGCGTATCGCAACCCACATCCCACGCACAACCAGAAGCAAGTCATAGTTCAGATAATCAGAAAGAGGTAATTGAAATGGCCAGTCATGCATCTGCTAAGGCAGACAGTGATCATCAGGAAACCGATATCGCTAACTTAACTGATGGTTTCCATCTTGTTGTTGATGCTCTGAAATTAAATGGGATTAACACCATCTATAATGTTCCTGGCATTCCGATTACTGATTTGGGGCGGATAGCCCAAGCTGAAGGGATGAGAGTGATTTCTTTCCGGCACGAACAGCACGCAGGTTATGCCGCGTCTGTGGCAGGATATTTAACCAAAAAACCGGGCGTTGCGCTTACGGTTTCTGCGCCAGGGTTTCTCAATGGTCTGACAGCGTTGGCTAATGCTACGACCAATTGCTTTCCTATGATTTTGATTAGTGGTTCGTCTGAGCGCGAGATTGTTGATCTCCAGCAAGGTGATTATGAAGAAATGGATCAGTTAGCCATTGCTAAACCACTTTGTAAGGCGGCTTTCCGGGTGCTTCACGCCGAGGATATTGGTATCGGTGTTGCCCGTGCAATTAGGGCCGCGTGTTCAGGTCGTCCGGGCGGTGTTTATCTTGATCTTCCTGCCCAACTGTTCAGTCAAGTGATGGATATTGAAAAAGGCAAATCATCATTGGTTAAAGTGATTGATCCTGCGCCTGCGCAAATTCCTGCGCCTGATGCCGTCAACCGGGCATTAGATGTGCTAAAAGATGCAAAAAAGCCTCTGCTCATATTGGGTAAAGGCGCAGCATATGCCCAAGAAGATGCAAAAATTGCAGCGTTTGTTGAGCAAAGTGGTCTGCCCTATTTGCCAATGAGTATGGCAAAGGGGTTATTGCCTGATGACCATCCACAATCTGCCGCCGCCGCTCGCTCTTTGGTGCTTAAAGAAGCGGATGTGGTTATGCTTGTTGGGGCGCGTTTGAATTGGTTGCTTTCCCACGGTAAGGGCAAGGCATGGGGTGCTCCGGGCAGCAAAAAGTTCATTCAAGTGGATATTGAACCGCGTGAAATGGACAGCAATGTTGAAATCGCGGCCCCGCTGGTTGGTGATGTTGGTTCATGCCTTGAGGCACTGATGGGCGGCATGGGCAGCAGTTGGGCAAAGCCGCCGCAAGACTGGATGGCGCAGATCAACGACAAGAAAACAGGTAATCTAGAAAAAATGGCATCCAAGCTGATGAGCAATGCTGTGCCTATGGATTATCATGGTGCTCTTGGTGCTCTCAGAGAAGTGATTAAAGATAATCAAGAGGTTATTCTGGTCAACGAAGGTGCAAACACACTGGACTTTGCCCGTAGCATTATTGATATTTATAAGCCTCGCCACCGTATTGATGTTGGCACTTGGGGGATTATGGGTATTGGTCAGGGGGCTTCTGTTGCCGCCGCTGTGGAAACAGGCAAACCCGTTCTGGCAATTGAAGGTGACAGTGCCTTTGGTTTCTCAGGAATGGAGATCGAAACCATCTGTCGTTATAACCTGCCGGTTTGTATTGTTGTCTTCAATAATAATGGAATTTATCGTGGCACAGATGTGAACCCTACTGGTGGCAGTGATGTGGCACCAACGGTTTTTGTTAAAGATTCGCGCTATGATATGATGATGCAGGCCTTTGGTGGTGATGGCATCTATGCCACGAACACAGACGAATTGGGCCGCGCCGTCAGAGAGGCGTTGGCCTCTGGCAAGCCAACCTTGGTTAATGCCATCATTGATGAGGCGGCAGGCACCGAAAGTGGGCGGATTGGCAATCTCAATCCGCAAAGCATCGTGATGCAAAACGCGAAAGCAAAATCCTGATTAATTGGAATGATTAGACAAGCTAGAAAATGGTGAACGAGATGACGAAAGCATTAGAAGGTGTAAAAATTCTTGATTTTACTCATGTGCAATCAGGGCCAACCTGTACCCAGATTTTAGGCTGGTTTGGCGCAGATGTGATCAAAGTAGAGCGTCCCGGCGTTGGCGATGCCACACGCAAACAGCTCGTGGATAAGCCTGGGACGGATAGCCTTTATTTCACGATGCTAAACCACAATAAGCGTTCCATGGAACTAAACTCAAAGAATGAGACAGGCAAAGAGGTTCTGACCCGACTGATCAAAGAATGTGATGTTCTGGTAGAAAACTTTGCCCCCGGTGCGCTTGATCGCATGGGCTTTAGTTGGGAAAGGGTGCATGAGATTAACCCGCGCATTATCATGGCCTCTATTAAGGGCTTTGGTCCTGGCAAATACGAAGACTGTAAGGTTTATGAAAATGTGGCCCAATGCGCTGGTGGATCTGCCTCAACCACGGGGTTTCTTGATGGTCCACCATTGGTGACAGGGGCGCAGATTGGCGATTCTGGCACGGGTCTTCATCTTTGTCTTGGGATTGTTACTGCGTTGTTTCAGCGTGAAAAAACAGGGGTTGGTCAGCGTGTTAGCGTGGCTATGCAGGATTCTGTCCTTAACTTGGCACGAGTTAAGATGCGTGATCAACAGCGTCTTGAAGCTGGGCCACTTAAAGAATACTCACAATTTGGTGAAGGCATTCCATTTGGTGAAGCCACGCCTCGTGCTGGAAATGATTCTGGTGGTGGGCAACCTGGACGAATTTTAAAATGCAAGGGCTGGGAAACTGACCCCAATGCATACACTTATTTCATTATTCA
>JAQCJL010000147.1 GCA_027593125.1 Pseudomonadota bacterium
TTGATAAAGAGTTTTAGCCACAGCTTTTGTAAACTCTTGTGACGGCTTTATCTCCGCATCGCAGATTTTGGTCAAAGTGTCCTGATAGGTTTTAGCATAGCGTTGATTTTGATAGGCGGTTAACCGCTTTATCCGGTCATGAATGATGGCATCAACAGTTTCAGGTTGGGATACCTCTTTGGCAATATCAAATTGCGTTGGATCAACCACAAAGGCCCGGCCCCATCTAAAAGCAAGGATATTAAAATCAGTAGAAACTTGATTAAGCGTGATCGCTGTTATGATGGCAGTCTCAGAAAGAGGAATGAGGCCGCGTTGCCACGCCGCGCCCAAGAGAAACAGATTAGCCCCGATAGTATCACCCAAAAGACGCTTTGCCATTTCGGTTGCGTTCATCATCAGACATTGTCCGTCAGGAACGGCCGCGGTTAAGCGCGCTGCGATTTGCTTTGACGGCAGAGTGAAATCACGATCACGAACAAACGCCCCTGTCATCATATCATAAGTGTTAGCGATAATATGCGCCTCAGGTTTAAGCAAATGAAGCGCATCTTCCCCAGAACTGGTGACATGATCACATCCTAGCATCACATCACCTGATCCTGGGGCAATGCGAATGGCATTGATATGATCAGCAGAAGCCGCAAGCCGAAGATGGGTAGTAACAGCCCCACCTTTTTGTGCTAGCCCTGCCATATCAATCACCCCAACGCCCTTTCCTTCGCAATGCGCGGCCATGCCAAGCAATGCCCCCAAGGTCACTACGCCCGTGCCGCCAACCCCTGTGATCAGGATGCTCATGGGCTGATCAAGATCAAAAACAGGTTTTGGCAAGGGCAGGTCAGCAGGAGGATGGCTAAGCCCCATTGGCTTTCGAAGATGCCCCCCTTCAATGGTCACAAAACTTGGGCAAAAGCCGTTCAGGCAAGAGAGATCTTTATTGCAGGCTGATTGATCAATGGCACGCTTTGTCCCAAGTGGGGTTTTCAGGGGCAAGATCGCCACGCAGTTAGATTGAATGCCACAATCGCCGCATCCTTCGCAAATCTCAGGATTGATCATCACCCGTCGCGGCGGGTCAACGGCCAGACCGCGCTTGCGGCGGCGGCGATTTTCCGTGGCACAAGTCTGAACGTATAAAAGCACAGTCACCTTTGGCACATCACTTAACCTGTGTTGAACCGTTTGAAGATCATTGCGGTGATGAAGGGTGACGCCTTTTGGGATATTCGCCCTATCAATATCTGCAAGCTTATCAGTAACTATCGCAATCTTAGTCACGCCAGCGGCAAGCAATTCGGCGGCAATTCTGGCGGGTGTCAGCCCCCCTTCATGAGCTTGTCCCCCCGTCATGGCAACCGCATCATTATAAAGGATTTTATAAGTGATATTAATCTTTGCTGCGATGGCGGCGCGGATCGCCATTAACCCTGAATGGTTATAGGTGCCATCCCCTAGATTTTGAAAGATATGCTTGCGTTTAGAAAAGGGGGCTTCTCCAATCCAATTTGCCCCTTCACCTCCCATCTGGGTATAGCCTTCTGTTGCTCTGTCCATGGTTTGGCTCATCCAATGGCAACCAATACCTGCATAGCCACGTGCGCCTTCAGGCAGAATGGTAGAACGGTTATGTGGGCATCCAGCGCAGAAATAGGGGGATCGCTCAACCCCAAGAGGCTCTAGCTGATGCTCAGTGCAAAGCTGTGCTGACCTATCTTTGCCATCAGGCAATCGGCTGGCCAGTTGCCGGGCAATCATAACCGGATCAAGCACCCCATCAGCAGGGAACAGCACTTTACCAGCCTCATCGTGCTTGCCAATCACTTTGGGTGCACCATCAAGACCATAGAGAATCTCGCGCACCTGGCTTTCGATGAGACCGCGCTTTTCTTCAATAATGATCAGTTGATCAAGGCCAAGGGCAAAGGCCTTTATGCCCTCTGGTTCCAAGGGCCAGACCATGCCGACCTTATACGTGGCGAGATGTAATTGCGACGCCTGTTGGGCATCCAACCCCAGCATGGCTAATGCGCTTTGGGTGTCCATCCAGCTTTTGCCCGTGCTGATAATGCCGATCTTCGGGGATTTTCCACCAGGCCATATCACTTGATCTAAAACATTTGCCCTAGCATAAGCCTGTGCCGCGTGAATTTTAAAATGATGAAGCCGATGTTCTTGTTCATGGCGATCATCATGCGCGCGAATATTAACGCCCCCTTCTGGCAAATTGATGTCAGGATAAACGGGCATTTGCGGATGATCAGGAAGCCAGACAGAACCGCTGCTTTCCACATTGTCTTTGACGCATTTCAGCCCAACCCATAATCCTGACACACGGCTCATCGCCCAGCCATGAAGACCATAGCTAACAATGTCTTCGATGTTAGAGGGGTTTAAGATTGGCATCATCGCATCAACCAACGCATATTCGCTCTGATGACAGGTGGTAGAACTCTCACAAGAATGATCATCTCCCAAAAGCGCCAAAACACCCCCTTTTTCGGCGCTGCCTGCCAGATTGCCATGACGGAACACATCCCCTGATCTATCAACACCCGGCCCTTTGCCATACCATAGGGAAAAGACACCATCATGGGTGCCCTCATTACGGAGACTTGCCTGCTGTGACCCCCAGATTGCCGTAGCGGCGAGGTCTTCGTTAAGCGCCGGTTGAAAAAGAACCCCTGCCGCATCTAGCTCAGCTTTTGCGCTGATAAATTGTTGGTCAAGCCCACCAAGCGGTGAGCCACGATACCCAGTCACATAACCGCCAGTATTTAATCCCATAGCGCGGTCGCGCGACGCTTGCAGAAGGCAAAGCCGGATAATGGCCTGGGTGCCTGTCAGATAAACCCAATCTTGATCAAGGTTATATTTATCAGACAGGGAAACAGATGATCTGACCAAAGATGCCGCATCATCATGGTGTTGGTGCTGTGGATGAGGCGGTGTGATATCAGTGTGCAAAACATCCCCCTTTAAATTATTTTATTATAATAACACTATTTTGCCGCTATTAATCACTAAATATCGCCATTAATAATTTGAAAATTAGCAATTTATGCTAATAATGACTAATGGATAATATTGATTTCAAAATTTTGAATGCGTTACAGCAAAATGCCCGCATCACTAACCAAGAGCTAAGTGAAACGGTCAATCTCTCCCCTACGCCTTGCTTGCGGCGCGTCAAGATGCTCGAAGAAGCGGGTGTCATCAAAGGATATAGTGCAATCGTTGACCCAGAAGCCTATGGATTGCCAATTATGGCTTTTGTGTCGGTTAGACTTGAGCGGAAAACCGAAGCTGAAATTGCCAGTTTTGAAAAGGCTATTATAGCCCTTGATGAAGTTTTTGCCTGTTATCTGATGTCTGGACGCAGTGACTATATGCTGCAGGTTTTTGCAAAATCTCTCAAAGATTATGAGCGGTTTGTCCGCCAAAGCCTCACTCGTGTTCCTGGGCTAGGAGAAATCGAAACTCATTTTGCCTTTGGTCAGGTAAAACAGGCCATGACTTTACCTCAGCAAAACAGCTAAGGGTTTTTACTATCCCTTACTGCGACAGCATTTTTTCAACTATCCAGACATCACGATGCCATTTGATGACTGTTGCGGCGACCGCGACCATAAATATGCCCATACCCAGATGAATAAAGCGTTTTTTGGTGTTTGAAAGTGAGGTTTGTTCTAACCAGATAAAGAGCTTTACCATCACACCAATGAGCAAAAGTAACCCAAAACCTCCAAGAAAAACGGTTTTCATCATGTTCGTATTCCATTTGTTTGCGGTGATATCAACTGGC
>JAQCJL010000148.1 GCA_027593125.1 Pseudomonadota bacterium
GGCGTATCTGCTTACCCGGCCGCCATGTTCCATTTAACCACGCATGCTTTTTTTAAGGCGCTGTTGTTCCTTGGGGCAGGGTCGGTCATTCATGCCATGTCTGATGAACAAGATATGCGCAATATGGGCGGCATCTGGTATAAAATTCCTTTTACCTACGTCATGATGTGGATTGGTTCATTGGCCTTGGCAGGGGTGCCTTTCTTTGCCGGTTACTATTCTAAAGATATGATCCTTGAGGCGGCATGGGGCGCCCATACCCCCGTTGGTAATTTTGCATGGTATCTGGGTATCGTGGCCGCATTCTTAACCGCGTTCTATTCGTGGCGATTGCTAATGATGACTTTTCACGGCAAAACCCGTGCAAGCAAGGAAGTGTTTGCCCATGTTCACGAAAGCCCACTAGTGATGACGATCCCCTTATTCATTCTTGCTATTGGCGCTGTGCTCTCAGGTTGGCTGTTTTATGATCTGTTTGTTGGTCACCATTGGCATGATTTTTGGGGTCATGCGATCTTTATTCAGCCTGATAACACCATCATGGAAGATGCGCACCATGTTCCAAAATGGGTTAAGTTAATGCCCCTATATGTGAGCGTTAGCGGCATTGGTCTTGCCATTATTATCTATACCATGATGCCATCGGTGGCGGATAACGTTGCCAGAATCTTTAGACCTGTGCATCAGCTGTTTTATCGCAAGTGGTATTTTGATGAGATTTATCACGCCGTATTTGTTCGTCCAGCGGTTGAGATTGGTCGTTTCTTCTGGATCAGAGGTGATAAGGCCACCATTGATGGGTTTGGGCCTGATGGGATTACTGCCATGGTTGGACGTTTCTCACACTTTTGTGGTCGGTTACAATCCGGATATGTCTTCCACTATGCCTTTGCCATGCTGATCGGGGTCATTGTCCTGCTCGCATGGTATTTGCGGTCATTATAGGTCAGAGGAGAAAACCAAATGGAAACGACTTGGCCTGTATTGACAGTTTTAACCTTTTTGCCGCTGGTTGGGGTGGTCTTTTTGTTGCTCATCCGCGGTGATGAAGAGGTAGTTGTTCGGAACTCACGCAATGTAGCGCTTTGGGTATCGGGCTTTACGCTTTTGCTTGCGCTTGCGTTGTTATGGAATTTTGACCCTAGCTATAATGGCTATCAGTTTGTTGACCGTGGTGACTGGCTGTCTGATGAAGGCATTGGTTATATGATGGGGGTGGATGGCATATCCATGCCATTTGTTGTTCTGTCTGCATTTTTAACGCCACTAGCTATTTTGGCGAGTTGGCATTCCGTCAAACATCGTGTTCGTGAATATATGATGGCCTTTTTGGTTCTAGAAACGCTGATGATCGGAACGTTTTCAGCGCTTGATCTGGTCGTGTTCTATCTGTTCTTTGAGGCAGTTTTGATCCCTATGTTTATCATTATTGGGATTTGGGGCGGCGCAAGGCGCGTGTATTCAGCGTTTAAGTTCTTTCTCTACACGTTGGCAGGGTCAGTGCTGATGCTGGTTGCCATTTTGGCCATGTATAACATGGCTGGTACAACCAATATCCCTCAACTGGCTAATTTTGCCTTTGATCCATCGGTACAATTCTGGTTGTTCTTAGCCTTTTTTGCATCATTTGCAGTTAAAATGCCAATGTGGCCAGTCCATACTTGGCTTCCTGATGCCCATGTGGAGGCACCAACAGCAGGGTCAATGATACTTGCTGGGGTATTGTTGAAAATGGGCGGCTATGGGTTCTTACGGTTTTCTCTGCCTATGTTCCCCGATGCGTCTATCAGTTTTGCTCCGCTTATCTTTGTGCTTTCTATTATAGCCATTATTTACACCTCACTCGTGGCTTTGGCACAGCAAGACATGAAAAAGCTAATTGCCTACTCATCGGTGGCGCATATGGGTTTTGTGACGGTTGGGATTTTTTCCTTTAATGCTCAAGGTATTGCCGGGGCAATGTTTCAGATGATCAGCCATGGTCTGATTTCTGCCGCCTTATTCTTTGGAGTAGGGGTGGTGTATGATCGGCTTCATACCAGAGATATCGACGCTTATGGCGGTGTTGCTGATGCCATGCCGCGTTATGCCGTATTTTTCATGATCATGATGTTAGGGTCTGTTGGGCTTCCGGGAACGACTGGATTTGTGGGTGAGTTTTTGGTCATGGTTGGGGCATGGCAGGCTAATATAGTGGTCGCAATCTTTACTGCTACTGGGGTGATTTTAGGTGCTACTTATATGCTCTGGCTCTATCGCAGGGTTATGTTTGGGCGGGCGGAAAAAGATGAGGTTCTTGCCCTTGAGCCATTAGATCGCCGCGAGATATTTATCTTTTTACCACTGACAATTTTAGTCATCTGGTACGGGATTTTCCCTGGCGGAATATTTGAGCTGATGGATGTTTCCATTACTTCTATTCTGGATCAAATTGAACCTGTGAATTTGGGCGCATTAAGCACGACCCAACCAGCCGTGACCACCATTGGAGAATAGATGATGGATTTGCTTAATTTACAGCCGGCTACTGCAGAAATCTTCATGGCTCTGGTCGCCCTTGGTTTAGTGCTAGCCTCGGCTTTCATTCAACCAGAGGCGGTTGCCGCCAAAATGGTTCGCCGTGCCACCATCGTGACCATGCTGCTAGCGATATGGATGTGCTATCACAATGGGTTTATGCCGTCATATGCCTTTAATGGACAGTTTTTTACCTCGCCCTTTATGGTCTATATGAAGGTGCTGATTTTGCTTGGGGCAGTAGGCATCTTGCTGATGGCTAAGCGCGAGTTTCAGAGTGAGAATATTGATCGCCCAGAATTGCCGTTGCTGATATTGCTTTCTGTGTTGGGTATGATGCTGATGGTATCAGCAAATGATCTGATTGTTCTTTATATGGGGCTGGAATTACAATCACTGCCCCTTTATGTGATTGCCGCCATTCGCCGGGAATCCTTACGCTCATCAGAGGCAGGATTGAAATATTTTCTGCTAGGTGCGCTTTCATCAGGGTTGTTGCTTTATGGCGCATCCTTACTCTATGGCTTTACAGGGCATACCAGTTATGACGGCATAACACTTGCGCTTGAAAATGGTATTCATCCCGGCGCAGTGATTGGCATGGTGTTTATGATCTCTGGTCTTGCCTTTAAGATTTCTGCGGCGCCTTTTCATATGTGGACACCTGATGTGTATGAAGGCTCACCGACTATTGTCACGGCGTTTTTTGCTGTTGTCCCTAAATTGGCGGCGATGGCTCTATTCATTCGCTTTACTTATGGGGTGCTTGGCGATGTCAGCGACAGCTGGCAACAGGTCATTGTCATCATTGCCATATTGTCGATGTTTATTGGTGCTGGCGGCGCGATTATGCAGACGGATATCAAGCGTCTGATGGCGTATTCGTCTATAGCCCATATGGGTTATGCACTGGTGGGAATTTCTTCGGGCATCACCAGTGGGATTAGCGCGGTCATGGTTTATATGGTGATTTATGTGATTTCATCTATCGGGGTATTTGCCTTGATCCTATCCCTTAAGCGTGATGGACGGGCAGTCACTAAGATTGAGGATATGGCTGGTATGTCCCGTTCGCATCCGGTTTATGCGTTGGCGATGATGGTGCTGATGTTCTCTATGGCTGGGATTCCCCCATTAGGCGGATTTTTTGGCAA
>JAQCJL010000149.1 GCA_027593125.1 Pseudomonadota bacterium
CATTAACACCCCTGTGTTAAGATCCCTAAAAATCGCTTGTCCCCCCCCAATAGGGCTGTCGTTCCAAACAATATGATGCCCGCGCGTGGCCAGATCATCGGCAACAGCCTTGCTGATACCCTTTTCTAATTGCAAGTCACCATCAATGGCAAAACTGCGAGGGGCATCAAGCGCCTGTTGCGGCGACATGCCAAAATCAAGATGGTTGATTAAAAATGCCATCTGTCCGACGGCCTGATACTGACCGCCCATCACCCCAAATGGGCCAATTAGTTTTTCCCTATGGGTTAGCATACCCGGAATAATGGTATGGAAAGGCCGCTTATTTGGCTTAATCACATTAGGATGCGTTTCATCAAGACGAAAAGCACGCCCGCGAGATTGAAGAATAATGCCATATTCAGGTGAAGCAATCCCCGACCCAAAACCATCAAAGATAGAATAGATAAAGGAAACCGCCATTCCATCCTTATCCACCACTGACAAATAGACTGTATCAGGATGAGTGGGAAAATCGCTTGGCGCAAACGCAGAAGCTGATGTCATATCAATTTTTTCTGCGACCTTATCAATCACCGCATTAGACAGCAGCCAATCAACAGAAACTTGGGCATGATCAGGATCCGCCAGAAAAGAATCGCGCAAACCATAAGCCTGTTTGCTTATTTCAGCTAAGAGATGAATGAAATCAGCTTCTGCCATGTTGGCAGGATCAAATCGTTCAAACAATCGCGCCATTATGAGGGCGGTAATACCCTGACCGTTTGGTGGGCATTCCCAAATGGTTCTTTGGCGATAATCAGTATGAATTGGGGCTACAAACTCTGCCTGAATATTCGCTAAATCCTCAATCCGATGATAACCACCAAGGTTTTGTAGTTTACCGATAATATCTTTTGCAACAGGCCCATTATAAAAACCATCTCGACCATGAGACGCAATAAGCTCAAAAGCCTCGGCTAGGGATGGAACAGCAAAGTTTTGCCCGTGCTGATAGGGTTTTCCTTCATTCAGATAATAACGCTGACCATCTTTATCGTTAAGGTTTTCAGCATCTTCACTCCAATCAAGGGCAACTCTTTCATGCACGGGGATACCAGATTTGGCATAACTGATCACAGGCTCAAACAGGCTTTTCCAACTTGCTTGCCCCCATTTCTGGTGCATCAGATACCATGCGTCAATCGCCCCTGGAATTGTCACCGCATGGGGACTATTGCGCGGTATTACCCCATCCGGATACATCGCACGCAGAGCATCAGGATCAAGTTGTGATGGTGCCCGTCCAGACCCATTAATCGCATGAATTTGTGTATCCCCTTTAGGAGAAACCAAAGCAAAACAATCCCCACCAATTGCAGTCATATGTGGTTCTGCTAATGATAAGATAGCTGCCGCCGCGATCGCCGCATCAACCGCATTGCCACCATCATAAAGGCATTTTAAACCTGCGCTTGTGGCAAGCGGATGTGAGGTGCTAATCATGGCTTGTTGAGCCATAACTGTTGAACGCCCTGGGCTAAAAAAATCACGCATCATCACACAATCTTTTCATCTAAAATTTCAGCAAAAATATTTAATTTCAGGACGGGTCCTTTACCTTACGCAAATAGGGTTTAACTGTTTCCCAGCCATCAGGAAACAATTTTTCTGCTTCATCATTGGAAACCGCAGGAACAATAATAACATCATCACCTTTTTTCCAATCTGCAGGGGTTGCTACCTTGTGCTTACCTGTCATTTGAATCGAATCGATAACCCGCAATAATTCAGCAAAATTGCGTCCTGTAGCCATCGGATATGTAAGAGAAAGTTTAATTTTTTTATCAGGTCCAATGATAAAAACGGAACGAACAGTCTGATTATCAACAGCGGTGCGTCCACTAAAACTGTCACCTTCATTAGCTGGCAACATATTATAGGCTTTAGCGACTGCCAATTCCGTATCAGCGATAATCGGATACTCAGGCCGCATTCCAGACACATCGGCAATATCATCAAGCCAAGCGTTGTGATCACTGATTGGGTCAACCGAAAGACCGACAACTTTGACATTTCGTTTTTCAAAATCTGGTTGAAGTTTGGCTAAAGCCCCAAGTTCTGTTGTGCAAACCGGAGTAAAATCCTTTGGGTGGGAAAACAAAACACCCCAACTATCGCCTAGCCAGTCGTGAAAATGGATTGTGCCATGGGTGGTTTCAGCGGTGAAATCTGGTGCGGTATCATTTATACGCAATGACATCATTTCTCTCCTTGAGCAAAAGGTTTCAAAGTGTTGATTCCGGCAAATCAAAACTTAAAACCGGTCTACTGAGAGATGGTGCGGCTGGAGGGACTTGAACCCCCACGGCTCTCGCCACCAGAACCTAAATCTGGCGTGTCTACCAATTTCACCACAGCCGCGAAATTACCCCATGTATTATAGGAACAGAAACGCAGACGCAAGCCCATAGAATCCAGAAATCGTCTGACGAGAACAAAACTTTGGCTTATAATTTACTATGAGTAATTACTGATGCTTTTTCAAAAGCTTTGCTACCTCGGGCGTGCCATCCGTATCCAGAGGCAAAGCATCTGCAAAAATGGCATTATCAACAGGCAAATCCCCATAAAGATGAGGAAACATCTGGCCATCTCTTGATGTTTCATAGCGAATGGGCAGACCTGTTGGGTCAACCGCTATTAGCATAAGCCCTTTTTGATTGGCGAAATATAATCTCGCTGTTTCTGCTGCCTGTTCTGCAGTAGACAAATGAATAAAACCGTCTTGAAGATCAAGGGATGAGCCTTTGAAAACCTTATCATTAATAGCGGTTTGCCATTCTTCTTCATGGCAAATCTTATAGACAATTTCTGACATATCTTTCTCTTTGCTATCCAAATACAGGCGCTAAACCAATACAAGGCTGATGTTACGCCATGAGCATAGCATCAAAACCCAAAACAATTAACCCATCCCATAACCGCAATATTCAGGAATTGACCAAGCCCCTTGACTAAGTCTAGGCTTAACCAACAATTTCATCATGGAAATATGGCTATGAAAACAGGATTTATCGGCCTAGGTCAGATGGGCGCACCAATGGCGGCTAATTTGGTCAAAGCAGGTTATGAAGTTACAGGATTTGATATCGTCACCGCCGCATTAAATGGTGTGCATCAAGCTGATTCTCTAGAAGACGCCGCCCAGAATATGGATTGCGTGATTACTATGCTGCCTGATGGAAAAGCACTTCAACATGTTGCTAATGCCATCATCCCGCATATGACAAAAGGGGCATTATTCATTGATTGTTCTACCGTGGATGTTGCCGCTACGCGCGCAACAGGCGAGACGGCGATTGCCGCTGGCCTTGGCTACATTGATGCTCCTGTATCCGGTGGTATCACCGGCGCAATTAATGGAACCCTTACCTTTATGATTGGTGGAAATGAGACTGATGTGTCCCAAGCAATGCCTGTTTTTGATGCCATGGGCAAAAAAGCAGTGCATTGTGGTGACATTGGTTCAGGGCAATCTGCAAAGATTTGTAATAACATGATCCTTGGTGCAACAATGATTGCCACTTGTGAAGCTTTTGATTTGGCTGATCGCTTAGGGCTTGATAGAGGTAAGATGTTTGATGTGGTCAGCACATCGTCAGGTTATAG
>JAQCJL010000150.1 GCA_027593125.1 Pseudomonadota bacterium
TCGACATTGTCTCCATTGATGAGGGTGATGCTACCTATTTTATTAGCAGCCAAAGCGGCATCCGTGAGGCCCCAAAAGTCAGAACGGTTCTGACACCGTTACGAGGTGAAGACGACCCAGATGGCCATACATTTAGCCCAACAAAGTTTGAGTGGTTTCATGTCGGCGCCCCAGATGAGATTATTAGCACAGCAAGGTATTACACTGTCACCGAAAGCGATATAGGCTTTCGAATTCACTTCCGCGCCATCTATCAAGATGATAATGGATTATTCGAAGTGGTCACTGCAAACCCAGACTCAATGACAGGCGTGGTTACAGCCGCAGATAACGCAGGAAGCCATGCTGACCAAGGTGATGCCACTTTCTTTGTCCGTAACACTCAAGCTAGAGAAGCACCTACCCCGGGATCAAGATTAGTCGCTGACCGCGGCGAAGCAGACCCTGATGGTCACATTGGCCGAGCCATTTTCCAATGGTTTCGTATCAATGCCCCAGAGGTCATCATTAGTAGAGAGAAAGCCTATCACGTAACACCTGATGATCTCGGTCATCGGTTAAATTTTCGCGCTTTTTACGTTGATGGTGATGGAAGAATTGAAACCGTTCTCGGAGACCCCTCATCCATAACCGGTGTGGTTACAGCAACAAGTTATAGAAATACCATTGTAGCCTCTACGAAAACAGCCAGCATCACTGAAAATGAAGAAGGCCACATTACCGATATTACTTTAAGGCTTCGGGATGGTTCTTTTACTTATTTCGATCTCACCAGAAAAGATTTCATTATTACCGCGCATGGCAGCATAAGCGATGTTGACAAAAGCAACCCATTAGATCTTTTTGAAATCGTCAACATCAATGGTCAGTGGACACTTAAGCTTAAAGATCATGTGTCCCTTAATTTTGAAGAACAAACCAGTTATTCCTTTACCATTACGATAAAAAATATCGTGAATGGCGAAAACGTTCCATCAAACACCATCATCATTACTATCAATGTGGTTGATGTGCATGAAAATGCCCACATTCAAATCTTGCCCCCTAATCAGGCAGAAATTGATGTCAATGATGAGCTAACGGTAGATGTAATTTCCAAAGAGGACCGTGGTCTTCATGCTACCCCAGATATCACTTATAAATGGTTCTACGCTAGTAATCTAGAAATAGCTATTGGCACCGGGGACACTTATAGGGTCAAAGAAACGGACCGAGGTGAGAGAATTGGGGTGGAGCGCACTTATACCGATAAGCTGAACAATATAGAAAAGGTCGTAGATATATTGGATATTGAGGTGCAAAGGGTGGAAATCACATCACCGCCCCAACCAACACCGTCACCATCCACCCCATCCCCGACGATTGATACCACGATTACAGTCGCCCCAGAAACCGCAACTAAAGTCATGGCTGGTGATGGGGCAGACACCATTACCGATGGCAACCGTAATGACATTATCATTGGTGGAAGGGGGGATGATATCATTGACCTTGGTCATGACCAAGAAGGCAACGATCACGATCAGGTGATTTATGGCATTGGCCATCAATCCGCAAAAGATGGCGGCGACATCATCACCAATTTTAATCGTGGGCATGATAGATTTGTCTTTTCCCTAGAGGCCAATAGCGCCACTGATGTGATACATAATCTTGATGATTTTCTGACTTATGTGATGTCAGGCACGCCAGATGATTTGCATGATGACCAGTTGCTCGTTGTCCTTAATCTTAACATCAACCCCCAAGGCGAAGCAGAATTAGCTGGATTATCTTTTCATTTCAAAGACAGCGTGTCTTTTGGTGATGGCCGTATAGCTATTCCTGTGGTCAAGGTTCAATTTTCCACAGCGCTAAACCAGCAGGAAATTATTGCCGCCCTTGGCGGTGATATGCAAACTGCGCTTTCCATGGTCAATTCGGATGGCATCCTGACCAATCTTGATTATCTTGATGATCTCATGGGAGGAGATGGGTCAATCGGATATCAAATTGATGTCCTTTGATTCCGACTTGCCACCACTTATGATAGTGGGAATAGCCAGTCTAACCCCAAAAATGTTAATGCCCCAGCAAGCACAGCGATCAATGTTTGGCCTGTTCGTATCATAATGACCATTGTTATCAGCAGGGCCGGCAATCGTGCGATCAAGCCGGATGAGGCCACAATCCCCGAGGGATGCACAACAACCAACACCATGACGCCGCAAACCATGGCATAAGCAACCGCATTAACCCATTTCATCATCAAGCTTTCTGGTGAAATGCGATGAGCAAGCAAAATCCCAAACCAACGCCAAATATCTGTCGCCAAAAAGGCCAGCAAAATTAGCATCCAAAGATAAAGCGGATGATCTGGCGTCATGGCCTTTGCCCTTTGTTTAGCCGCCGCCTGCGGGCTTTCCGCGCAGCAAGAAACCGAGGAAGCATCACCAGTGAGCCACCAACAATGCCAGCGACTAAAATAGCCCACTCCCCTAATACCGGATAAAGCAGTGGGGCCAGTAACCCACCCACCAAACCAGCTTGCCTAAACAGCAGAGATCTGATTTTTGCAACCATCATCAGAATGTAAAGTGGAGTGGTGAACACAATAGTCTTCAGCAACCAAATCGGCACAATATCAATCAGATAAAACCCCAGACAAGTGCCAAGCAACCCAATGATGTAAAGCGGCAAAGCAAACCCGAGGAAATAGATAAACATAGCCTGATCAGCAACCCGACCACGCACCACAGCCAATTGTATCCAAGTGGTGATAGCCAGAAAATGAACTGATATCAGCTGTTTTACCAATCCTGTGCCAAAGCGGCGAAAACCAATCAAATCCACTGTTGACACCACCATCAGCATCATCCGCATATTGGCGAGAGCCACAGCCATCACGATAACTGCCACCGATGCCCCGGCGAGATAAAGGCTGACCATAGCCACCTGCCCCGGCATCCCCCAGACAAGGGCACTGGTTGCTAGGGCTTCGGCCAAACCAAACCCAGCTTCTCTGGCAATGGCAGCAAATCCAACCATGCTAAAAAAGAGGCCAAGCCCCGGAATACCAACCACATCTCGCATGGCCATTAAAACCACGCGACGAGGGTCAGAAATAGGTGTTAGATCAGAAGGCATAATGTCTTGTGACTGTGTCAATTTCGGCCTAATTTGTCTTACTCCCCCCATGGCATAGGGTCAAGCTGTAGACGATCTTTCTGTTACCAGACCACCGGACTTGCCCGAAAGCAAAAGCGGCATTAATGTTGTTGGTGGAAATCTTTTCCATCATAAGAAAGATAAAAGCGAGGGTAATATGGCATCGCAGTATCAGGCCATTTATGACAATTGGAAAAATGACCCCGAGGGCTTCTGGGGCAAACTGGCAGAAAAAATCGATTGGATCAAAGCTCCTGATGCCAATTTTGATCCTAAGATGGGGGTATCAGGCCGGTGGTTTCCAGGTGGAGAAACGAACACTTGCTATAACGCCGTTGATCGCCATGTTGCCGCTGGAAACGGGGATCGGGTGGCGTTGATCTATGACAGCCCGGTGACCAATAGCAAACGCAAAATCACCTATGCTGAATTACAAGATGAGGTAGAAACCCTTGCCGCCGCCCTAGCCCATCGCGGG
>JAQCJL010000151.1 GCA_027593125.1 Pseudomonadota bacterium
CAGCAAGCCGCCCATTGCCAGCGGCCAGTCCACGGTGATGACGGCCTCTTGATCAAATAGTGTATCTGAGGATGCATCTGGCTGTGTAGCCAGAAAGACGATGGTTGTTTCTCGGATGATATCCTGATTGGTGATGTCTTCGATATGGATATGTTTTAATTCCCACGCCATGGGCTGATCATCAAGGCGGATGGTGACGGCTTGGCTTAATGAGGGGAAGGCCGCTTCCACCAAAAGTGATAATTGATCAGTTGAGAGCGCTCGCAAGCGATCATATTCAGATGCTTCTGGGCTGTCATCTGTATCCGCTAGGTCAGATAAATCCATTCCAGCCAAAAAACTCTCAGCGGTAAAGGACAGCCTGATCTCAAGCGGGACAGCACTATTTTCCTCAAGCCCAATATCCATAATGGAGGGGCGAATTTCATGAGCATGGCTAAGGCCAGAGAACATAAGCATGGTCACGAAAAGACCAGCAAAAACGGTTCTGAAGATTTGAAAAAGGGGCGTTAGCATGATCAAAGATATTCTATTAGATGAAACTTGACGGGTACGATTTGAGTGATGAGTATATCATCATTATGAAATATGTCAGTATTCCGCACTCATTAAATCTATCCCTTAGCCTTGCTGTTTGGGGGATATGCGCCTTTCAATCGGTATTATCCTTATCCGTTGCTGAAGCTCATGAGTTATGGCTGGAGGCAGCCGAGCCAATGGTCAGTGATGACAACCAGATCGGGGTTGATATTCGGTTAGGGGATATGTTTGCTGGATCAAGGCAATTTTTCATTCCCGAACGCTCAGTCATGTTAAAACGCATCACCAAGGATGATGAGATTTCGCTTTCCCCCCGGCCGGGTAATCGCCCTGCCATATCTTTTCCCATCCCGGTTCAGCTGAGCCACACCATTATTGCGTATGAGACCATAGGATTTTATCTGACCTACAAGGAATGGGAAAAATTTATCCGCTTTACCGAGGATAAAGGGGCGGCTGATATTCTGGACCAGCATGACATCAGAAACTTACCCAAAGTGGATTTCACGGAACGCTATAAACGCTATGCCAAAACCAGCTTGTTTCTGTCCAAGGCAGTTGAGCAAAACAATGACGCCGCCACTGGTCTTGAGATTGAGTTTGTCATCACGAATGTGACATCAGCGGCTTCAGCTAGCCAACAGATCACGGCGGTTTTGATATATCAAGATATGCCCTTGGCAGATGCCTTGGTTACCCTCTTTACGCGCACCCCAACGGGGCAGGTTACGACCACGACATTGAAAACAGACCCTGAGGGGTTGATCCGTGTTGAGACCCAAAAGGGCGCATATTATATGCTCGATCATGTTCTGTTTCGCCCTATCGCCCCTGATACTGATCCGAATGGTGCGGTATGGGAAACGCTTTGGGCATCACATAGTTTTTCAGGGCCAGAATAACGCCGTCAAGATAGGGATGTGGTGGGATCGGACTAGAGCAAGACTTGAGGAAACAGTCTTATTCTTTTGCGCTTGATCTCCTTTTTTATATGTGCATACATATTAATAAGACAATGCGACTTCAGCAAAGGCCATTCCATGGATATCATTCATAATGCCACATTGGTCACATTAGACACGGATGATGACTATGGGATCATTGCTGATGCTGTCTTGGTCATAAAGGGCCAGCATATTGAATGGGTTGGTACGCGTCAGGATTGCCCATTTTTGAAACATGACACCGATAGCGCTGTTAAAACACATGATGCTCAAGGGGCCTTGATTACCCCTGCTTTGATTGATTGCCATACCCATATCGTTCATGGGGGTGATCGCGCCATAGAGTTTGAAATGCGCCTAAATGGGGCTGGATATGAAGAGCTAGCCCGGGCAGGGGGAGGTATTAATTCCACCGTCAGGGCAACCCGTGCCGCTAGTTTAGAGGCATTGATTGATAGCGCTTTAGTCCGACTTGATCACCTTATCGCAGAGGGTGTTTCTGTGGTTGAGGTAAAGTCCGGATATGGATTGGATACAGAAACCGAATGCCAGATGTTGCGTGCTGCACGCGCCCTTGAAAGTAAAAGAGACATAAAAATCAGAACAACATTTTTAGGGGCTCACGCCTTGCCTGATGAGTATCGGGATAGACCAGATGCCTATATTGACAGCGTTGTCATTCCAGCTTTGGAAAAGGCGCACACAGAGGGGTTAGTTGATGCGGTAGATGGGTTTTGTGAAGGCATAGCCTTTACCCCTGCACAGATTGAGCGTGTCTTTAAAAAAGCCAAAGACCTTGGGCTTCCGGTGAAACTTCATGCAGAACAATTATCGCATTTGGGGGGAACAAAACTGGCGGCAACATATCAGGCCATGTCGGTTGATCATTTAGAATATGCTGATGCTAATGATGCCAAAGCCATGGCGGAGGCTGGTTCAGTGGCAGTGATCCTGCCAGGTGCATATTATACTCTGCGCGAAACCCAACAGCCGCCGATTGAGGCTTTCAGAAAGTACCGCGTCCCCATGGCGGTTTCCACCGACTGCAATCCTGGTTCATCCCCCATGACTTCATTATTGCTAGCGATGAATATGTCAGCAACGATGTTTAGGATGACCCCCGAAGAAATCCTACGAGGGGTGACGCATCACGCGGCAAAGGCACTTGGCCTCACTGATCGGGGACGCTTGGCCAAAGGGTATGTTGCTGATCTTGCTTTTTGGCAGATCCAGCATCCTGCGGAATTAAGTTATCGGATTGGATTTAACCCCCTAATCCGGCGCGTGGTTGGGGGAAAGTTATGAAAACCTCATCCTTTTATTTAATTCCGGGGGAAGTTTCTCTCAAGACTTGGGAGCATCTTTGGCGAGAAGGAACGTTGGCAGAAATCGATCCTTCAGCTAAGGCAAGGGTGGATGCGGCGGCAAAACTGGTCGCGGCGGCGGCAACCGGGGATAAACCTGTTTATGGAATTAATACCGGTTTTGGTAAATTGGCATCAGTTAAGATCAATGCAGATGAAGTCAAACAACTGCAACGCAATTTGATCTTATCGCATTGTGCCGGGGTTGGTGATCCGCTTGATGAGGATGCGGCGCGGTTGATGATGCTACTCAAGATCAATTCGTTGGCGCGCGGGGCATCTGGTGTGCGCTGGGATGTGATCATAATGTTGCAACACATGCTGACCGAAGGGATCATCCCTGTTATTCCAGAACAAGGTTCGGTTGGCGCATCTGGTGATCTGGCACCATTAGCCCATATGGCGGCGGTGCTGATAGGCGAAGGCGAAGTCTTTTATAAAGGCCGCCAGTTGCCCGGCGGTGAGGCGCTAAGCAAGGCAGGAATAAAACCCTTGGTGCTTGCCCCAAAAGAGGGATTAGCCTTAATCAATGGCACCCAATTTTCAACAGCTATGGCACTGATCGGGTTATGGAAAACGCGCCGATTGGTGATGACGGCCATGATATCAGGGGCATTGACAACAGACGCGATCATGGGTTCAACCTCGCCAACTTTGCCAGGTATTCATGCTTTGCGTGGGCTAAACGGTCAGATCAGAGTTGCCGAGGAATGCCGCCGTTTGCTGGCAGGGTCAGCCATCAGGGAAAGTCATCGTGAAGATGATGATC
>JAQCJL010000152.1 GCA_027593125.1 Pseudomonadota bacterium
GGACCTTATCAGCCAGTAGCCGATCATTTGTTACTATCCATACAGGGGAATTATAGCCATGTTCTGCCTGCCCTACCAGATCGGCGGCAACGATATCCGCATCTGCTGAATGATCAGCAAGGATAAGGCTGTCTGTTGGCCCAGCAATCATGTCAATTCCTACCCGGCCAAACAGAATGCGCTTGGCTTCGGCAACGAATTGATTGCCCGGGCCAACCAAAATATTAGCTTTGGGCAAACCAAAAAGGCCAAAGGTCATGGCTGCAATTGCTTGAACCCCGCCCATAGCAAGAATGGAATCCGCCCCACAAAGATCAGCCGCATAAATCGTAGCCGGAGAAACCCCAATTTCGGGACGCGGTGGTGAGCAGGCCGTGATATGGCGGCACCCTGCAACTTTCGCCGTAGTGACCGTCATCATGGCGCTAGCAATATGGCTATATCTTCCGCCCGGAATATAACAACCAGCGGCATCAACAGGAATGGTTTTCTGCCCTGCGATTAGCCCGGGGACAATCTCAAGCTCTATATCGGTTAAGGTGCTTTTCTGGATTTCGGCAAAGCGGCGAATATTGTCATGGGCAAACGCAATATCGCGTTTAAGTTTTTCAGGAACCAGGGCTTTGGCAGTTTCGATTTCTTCTCGCTTTAGCAGGATATTGCCTTCATATTGATCAAACTTTGCGGCGTATTCACGCGCTTTCTCGTCACCTCCAACCTCAATATCATTAAGAATATCCTGAACCGTTTTCTGAACATCGGCGGAATCGGTTGTTGAGGTGAGTGTAGCCTTTTTAAGATATGTTATTGTCATGTCAAAACCTTATATGCCCTTTTGGTTAAGCGCTCTTTCATTGCCTTTCTTAGTACGTCATATCATGTTTTCGCTTTCATACCGTATAGGTAATTTCTCATCGCTGACATTAAGCCTTTTCCCCAAAAAAGATTAGATCAACACGCTCAACTGATCTTTGGCAAATTGCACCCCTTCAGGCAACAAGGATTGAAGGTTATCAAGCATATGATCAAGGCGCAGAGGTGCGTGGTGCGTAATGATCATAGCACTGATATCAGAATTATTAAAAACCACTATCCCCTGTTCAATAGAAGAATGGCCCCATCCGGTTTTATCCGCTAGCTCCTGCCCCGTGAACATTCCATCCCAAATAACCATATCCGCACCTTTGATAAAATCCATAATCGCATCTAATTGGGTATCATGGAACTCATTGTCACAGAGATAACAGAACATCTTTTGCCCATGGCTGATACGGTATCCAAAACAACCTCCAGGATGCTCTAACGCAATCCATTCAAGGTGGAAATCTGGCTTAGCCCATGCTTTCAACAGAGAAATATCCGCAAATAAGACATGGGAAAGCTTGCTAACCATATCAATGGGGAAATATTCCTTTGAGAAATAAGATTTTAAGGTCTGCCGTAAGTGATAGCCACTAGCAAGGGCACTGGAAAAGGTGATGCTGTGATCGTGATCAAAAAGGTCAGCATTAAAGGGCAGACCCTGAATGTGATCATGATGGAAATGGCTATAAAGGATCAATTTCTCAACCGTACTGTCCGCAAGGATAAGATTTTGAAAGCCACTTCCCGTGTCAAAAATGATTTGATAGCCGTTAAAACGTAGCTCAAAGCATGTGGTATGACTGCCATATTTAGCAGTATATGGAGACGGTGTAGGAACAGACCCTCGACATCCATGAACTGTTAGCTTCATCTCTTGCCCTTTTCTAAGTCTTTTATGGAAAAATAATATTTTGTTATTTTATTTTATTACAATATTTTACATAGATATATTAAGTCGTAAGATTAGAAAAAAATCCCTAAGCGCAACCTTCCCCACTGGCAAAAGCATGATGCGTTATTCCATTTCTTTTTGACGCACTATGCCTTACGCTCTTTTTTGATAATATCGTGAGGTTTGGGCATGCTTGATCAGCTAGTGGAAAACTTAAAATCAGCAACGGTATCAGAGCATACTGATAAGCCCCTTGATAAAACCATTGTATCGCTTTTGACAGATTTTGTTCAGCATCTGAAAACAGACATCACCGCTAGGCCAAAATTTGAAGAGGATGATGTGATCCTCTTTGAAGATGATAAGATTTCCATCTGGTTCTGTCGGTTTCACCCTGGCACTAAAATACCGCCACACAATCATAATATGACCGCCATTATTGGGGTTTATGCTGGCACAGAAGGAAACGCATTATATAAAAAGGATAAAGACGAAAGACTGACCTGTTACCAGATCAATAATGTTCATGCTGGTGAGGTGCTCTGCATTGCCCCTGATGCTATTCATGGCGTGACTTGTCTGAGTGAACACCCTTCAGAAGCGATCCATGTCTATTTAGGCGCAATAACACGTGTTGAGAGGAACCTTTATGATTTGGAACATGGCGCAGTACTTCCCTTTACTGAAGAAAATTATGACAACCTCAGTAAAACCTTGAATTAACTTTATTAACACCACCGTTAAAGGAGACTAAAATATGCCTTCAATCACAAAACTAGACGAGGCCATGATTGATAAACCTGAAACAGGGGATCTGGATGGCTGGGTTGTCGTCGAAGGTGCGCCAACCATGAAAACATGGGCGTTGCATAAAAATAACGACGGCACCATGTTATCCGGTATCTGGGAAGCTACGCCAGGCACTTATCACGCCACTTATACCGCTTATGAGTTTGTGCATATGCTCAAAGGTAAAATTGTCATTACCCCTGATGGCGGGGAACCTGTCACAGTTCAGGCAGGCGATGCCTTTGTGGTTGAGAGTGATTTCAAAGGAACATGGAAAATCGAGGAAGCTGTGCGAAAGCATTTCGATTTCAAATTATAAAACCTTTAAAATATGGATAACGCCGTGATAGGCGTTATCCTTTGCCATATCACAGCACTATTTCTGAAAAGAAAAGCGAGCTTGAATAGGCGATAATTGCGCCTTTCCAAGGATATAATCTGCTGCCTTTGCAGCGATCATCTGGGTGGGGGCATTAAGATTAGCACTCGTAATTTTTGGCATCACTGAAGCGTCAACCACGCGCAGACCTTCAACCCCATGAACACGCAACTGGGCATCTACCACCGCCATATCATCATGCCCCATGCGGCAAGTGCCACAAGGATGGTAATCCGTTTCAACAATATTGCGAATAGACGCAATAATCTCAGCGTCACTTTGGATATGATTACCCGGGGTGGTTTCAGGGCCGCGAAACTCATCAAAAATGGGTTGGGAAAACAGCTCACGCGCTTTTTTCACCCCTTCAAGCATTTCACGCATGTCATCCGGATGGCTGAGATAATTAAACGAGATCAGTGGTTTGCCGCGTATATCATCACGATTTAGTAACACTTGCCCACGGCTTTTGGGCCTCAACTGGTCAACATGAACAGCGAATGCTTGTCTAGGCTGAACGTTATCATTCACGACATCAAACCCTACCGGGGTAAAGTGATATTGAATATTAGGATAAGCCACCTGATCATTGCTGCGAATGAGACCGCCTGCCTCCCAGATGTTGCTGGT
>JAQCJL010000153.1 GCA_027593125.1 Pseudomonadota bacterium
TTAAAGAACTGGTTGCCTATATTGGCGGTAAGGCAGATTGGGTGATCAGTGATATGGCCGCGGATACCACAGGCCATCGTGCTACCGACCATATCCGAACCACCGCTTTGCTGGAAATGGCGCTTGATACCGCTTTTCGCGTGCTGATACCAGGCGGCGGTTTTCTTGCCAAATGCTTTCAAGGCGGCGCAGAGAAATCTACCTTAACGATGCTTCGACAAGCCTTTCATCAGGTGCGCCATGTCAAACCTGATGCCAGTAGAGCCGAATCCGTTGAGATTTATGTGCTTGCCACAGGCTTCAAAGGCGTGCCGGATAATTATTTGATGCTAGAACACTGACTTTGATCTTTCCAGAATGATTATGTTTGGGTATAGATAAGAGCCACCGACCGCACCGGAGGCATCATGCCAAACAATACGCCATCTTCATCACCTTCTATTGTCGAAGCCTTAACCTTTGATGATGTTCTGCTGAAACCAGCGGCATCATCTGTACTGCCGTTTGAGGCAGAAACAAAAACCCGTCTCACACGGAATATTAGCCTGAATATTCCGCTGATCTCTGCCGCGATGGATACAGTGACGGAAAGCCGTCTTGCTATCACCATGGCGCAGCATGGCGGCATTGGCATTATCCACAAGAATATGGATATCGAATCCCAAGCCGCGCAAGTTGCCTCGGTTAAACGGTTTGAGGCTGGTATGGTGGTAAATCCCGTTACAATAGCTGATGATAAGACGCTTGCTGATGCGCTGGCTTTGATGCAACAGCATAATATTAGCGGTATTCCTGTGGTCAGCAGATCTTCGCAAAAACTGGTAGGGATTCTAACGAACCGTGATGTTCGCTTTGCTACAGATCCTAATCAGCCTGTGAAAGAAATGATGACCCATGAGGTCGTGACAGTATCCGATACCATTACCCCGGATGAGGCAAGGCGACTATTGCACAAACACCGTATTGAAAAACTGGTGATTGTTGACCGTGATGGGCTATGTGTTGGGTTGATCACCGTCAAAGATATGGAAAAGGCGCAAAACTATCCTGGGGCATCTAAGGATAGCACAGGTCGGCTGGTGGTTGGCGCAGCGGTTGGAACTGGTGCAGATGGAATCGCGCGAGCTGAGGCATTGATTGCCGCAGGTGTTGATGTGGTGGTGGTTGATACCGCTCACGGGCATTCTGCCGGTGTTCTGGATACCTTGGCATCCGTTCGTAAACTTTCTAACGATGTGCAGATTATTGGCGGTAATATTGCGACCGCAGAAGGGGCAGAGGCCTTAATTAAATCTGGGGCAGATGCTGTAAAAATTGGGATTGGCCCTGGATCAATTTGCACCACGCGCATGGTTGCTGGGGTAGGTGTGCCACAATTAACAGCCATTATGGATGCCGCTGCGGTCTGTCACCGTCATGATGTGCCAGCGATTGCCGATGGCGGAATTAAATATTCTGGTGATCTAGCTAAGGCGATTGCCGCCGGGGCCGATGCTGCCATGATGGGAACGATGTTAGCGGGAACAGATGAAACCCCGGGTGAGGTGTTTCTCTATCAAGGGCGATCATATAAAGCATATCGCGGAATGGGATCAATGGGTGCGATGGCACAGGGATCAGCCGACCGTTATTTTCAGGCCGAAGTCTCACAGCCCCTAAAACTGGTTCCAGAAGGGATTGAAGGTCAAGTTCCCTATAAAGGCCCTGCAGGCGCGGTTATCCATCAGATGATTGGTGGACTTCGTGCGGCTATGGGCTATACCGGATCTCGTAATATTGCCGAAATGCAAAGCCAGTGCACCTTTGTCAGGATCACAGGCGCAGGTTTGAAAGAAAGCCATGTCCATGATGTCACAATCACCCGTGAGGCACCGAATTATCGGCACAATATGTAATGACTGAACGTATTCTTGTTCTTGATTTTGGCTCACAAGTTACCCAGCTGATCGCCAGACGCCTGCGGGAAACAGGCGTTTACGCCGAAATCCTGCCTTTTGATACAGATGCAAAGCGGATCATAGCCCTAGCCCCGAAAGGCATCATCCTTTCTGGAGGACCAATGTCAGTAGTGGATGAGGGATCACCCCGTGCCCCAATGGCTGTCTTTGATATGGGTGTGCCAATCTTTGGCATCTGTTATGGTCAGCAAACCATGTGTCAACAGCTTGGCGGCAAAGTGATATCTGGCGACACGCGGGAGTTTGGTCGGGCAGATTTGAAAATTGCGGCCTCTTCACCTCTTTTTCATCAGCTTTGGGATCAAGATACCCACCATCAAGTTTGGATGTCACACGGGGATAAGGTGGATCACCTGCCAGATGGCTTTCATGTGATTGCCACTAGTTCGGGCGCACCCTTTGCGGCTATCGCGGACGAAAGTCGACAATTTTATGGGGTTCAATTCCACCCAGAGGTTGTCCACACCCCTGATGGCAAGGCCCTGCTGGAACGCTTTGCAAAGGATATTTGTGGTTGCCGTGGGGACTGGACCATGGCGTCTTATCGTGAGCAAGCGATCGCCGCCATTCGGGAAAAAGTGGGCGATGAAGGTAAGGTCATTTGTGGCCTTTCTGGCGGCGTTGATAGCTCAGTCACTGCTGTGTTGATACACGAAGCGATTGGCGAGAGGTTGACTTGTGTTTTTGTTGATCATGGGCTGATGCGAAAAGATGAGGCAGATGAGGTCATCCGGCTCTTTGGAGATCAATACAATATTCCTCTTATCCATGAAAACGCAGCGGATTTATTTTTGGAACGGCTAGATGGGGTTTCAGACCCTGAGGCTAAGCGTAAAATTATTGGCGCGGCTTTTATTGATGTTTTTGATAAGGCCGCTGCAAGCATCGATGGGGCAAAGTTTCTTGCGCAAGGTACGCTTTATCCCGATGTGATTGAGAGCGTTTCCGTCACAGGCGGAACCAGTGTGACGATAAAATCGCATCATAATGTTGGCGGCTTACCAGAGGATATGGCGCTAGAATTGGTAGAGCCTTTACGCGCTCTTTTTAAAGATGAAGTGCGGGCATTGGGGCGTGAACTTGGGATGCCTGAAAATCTGGTTGGGCGTCACCCTTTTCCAGGACCAGGGCTTGCTATCCGTATCCCGGGGGCGATTACGCGTGAGAAGCTGGATTTATTGCGTGAGGCTGACGCTGTCTATTTGGATGCAATCCGAAAGGCAGGGCTTTATGATGAGATTTGGCAGGCCTTTGCCGTGCTTCTGCCTGTGCGCTCAGTTGGGGTCATGGGTGATGCGCGGTCGTATGAGCATGCGCTGGCCATTCGCGCGGTTACTTCTACTGATGGAATGACAGCGGATGTCTACCCATTTAGCCATGATTTCCTGACCCATGTTGCCACCCGTATTGTTAATGAGGTCAAAGGCATCAATCGCGTGACTTATGATATTACCTCAAAACCACCAGGCACCATTGAGTGGGAGTAGCTTTTCAAACGTAAGTCATTGATTTAATTACATTTCTTACTTACACAAAAGTTTCACACGACTCAATCAGCCATTGATTTTGCTGAAGATTTTCTTTACAGTTACA
>JAQCJL010000154.1 GCA_027593125.1 Pseudomonadota bacterium
CTCAGTTGGTTAGAGCGCCGGCCTGTCACGCCGGAGGCCGCGGGTTCGAGTCCCGTCACTCCCGCCACTTACCATATATTTGCTTGTCTTTTTATGTTTGCCATTTTAGGTCATGGCTGGATATTCGGAATGGGCTTGTCAAAACTTTCTCAAACCTTACCATTACCTATGAAGTTGATTAATAGTTGGTGGGCAGGACGTTGGTAAAAGCAAACTTCTTCCGGAAAATGGGTTTTGGCTTAGGCCAAAATGATGAGATTCCCAAAAATCCCATTGCTTGGGCCAAATACCAGATGAATGTCGTTCCAGATTTGATTTGGGATGGTGATATCCCCACAGAAGACCATTTGCTGGATCAATATGCCAAATGGGTTACCACTGACCGCAGGGTACTTCGTGATCAATATAAAGGTGACCGCGAAGGGTATGAGCGTGCAAAGGAAGTCCTTCGAAACGAGGTGGGTGAACGGTATTACGAAAATTTAGAACTATGTATCCGCCATAATACAGCGTTAAAAAGCGGTGCGCCATGCTTTGAGAGATTATGGTTTTTTTGGTGTAATCATTTCGCCATTATTGAAAAAGATTTTCTGGCAGAATTTTCAACGGGACCATATCATCGCAATATTATTCGTCCACGGATGACAGGCCGTTTTGTTGATATGGTCAAGGCGGTAACTACCAGTTGGGCTATGATTCATAATCTTGATAATTCTGAATCCATAGGCCCAAATTCACATAGAGGTAAGCGTCGCCGCCAGCAAGGGCGTGTGGTTTCAGTTAATGAAAATCATGCTCGAGAATTAATGGAACTGCACACCATTTCCCCCAACGCAGGTTACACCCAAGATGATGTGGTTGCGCTTTCCTATATTATGGCAGGATGGGAGCATCCTTGGTCAAAGCATCGCGAAGAATGTAATCCTGTCAAATTTAACCCCAAAAAACATGAGCCAGGCGTCCACACGGTGCTGGGTGTGCCTTATAAGCAAAAGGGCATATCATCTAAAAATAAGCTGATGGATGTGATTGATGATTTAGCAAAACACCCAAGTACGCGTGCTTTTATTGCTTTCAAATTGTGTCGGCATTTCATCACAGATCATCCCACTGATGCCATGACAGCACCAATTATCAAGGCATGGGAAGAAAGTGACGGAGATTTGCCAAGTATTCATAAAGCCCTTGTTGATGTGGTTTATGAATATACCGATAAAGAAATGAAGTTTCAAAATCCGGAAGTATGGTTATTACAAACGGTTAAATTAACGAATGCAGAGTGGCCACCGCAATCTAAAGATATGGGTTATAATTTCAAAACTAAACCCAATTATCTTAAAAGAAGACCAGAAAATGTCATGCGAGAGATTGGCCATTTGCCATATCGTCCTATCCAGCCCAATGGGTTTTCTGATTTGGAAAGTGATTGGATTTCGCCAGAATTGCTAATCCGGCGCCTTGCTGTTCCTCAAGCCATGAGTCGCTATATACGAGGTCAAATTGACTTTAATCATATTATTCGAAAAAACTGCAGTGCCCCAGAAGAGATACTTGTTCAAGTGAGTGGCATGAAAAATCAGCTTCAGCGACTACAATTTTTATTTCCTAGCTATTGGATGTTAAAAGCATGATGAACAGACGCGATTTTATTGCCGGCTCAATGACGTTGACAATGCTAGGTTCGCCTTTGTTTTCGGCACGGGCAGAAATGTTAAAGAAAAAGAATTTGGTTGTTGTGCTCTTGCGGGGTGGGATGGATGGCTTAACAGCTGTGCCACCACTTGACCATGAACTTTCCAGTTATCGTCCAGATATTTTTATTGATGATAGCTTGCGTCTAAATGCTGACTTTGGCCTAAATCCTCAGTTAAAGCATTTTCATTCAGCGTGGAAAGAAGGCAAGGCAAGCATTGTCCATGCAACGAATATCCCATACACCATGCGCTCTCATTTTGAAGGACAGGATTTGATGGAAAGTGGGGGCAGAACACCCTTTGCTGAGAGTACTGGCTGGCTAGGCCGCGGGATTCATGCCTCTGAACTTGATGGATTAGCCATTTCTTTGCCCATGCCGCTTTTGCTTCGTAGTCCAAAAAGCGTAGATAATTTCTATCCCACCAGAATGGATGCCCCATCACCGGATATGATGAAATTTGTTAGTCAAACTTATCCTTCTGGTTCGCTTTTAGAATCTACGATGCAACGCGTCATGGCTCGCCCAGTTTCTATGATGTCATCCAACTCATCACGTGATGCCAAGGATTTAGCAAGAACAGCATCCCGACTATTGGCCAAAGAGGATGGCCCAAGGGTTGCTGTTTTTGATCTAGACGGATTTGATACCCATGCCTCTCAGGGCAATGGTAATGGTGAACATTCTGATAAATTAGCTGAATTTGACGAGATCTTAGGTCGTTTACAAAAGGGATTAGGTGAAGCCTTTGATGACACGCTAGTGGTAACCCTTACAGAGTTTGGTCGCAAGATTGAACAGAATGGGGGTAATGGCACAGAGCATGGCTATGGCACAGCAGTCTTGCTAGCTGGCGGGCTTTTAAAATCTGCTCAAATATACTCAGACTGGCCGGGCCTTAAACCAAAACACCGCTATGAAAAACAGGATTTGATGGCAACACTGGATGCCCGTTCGATCTATTGTTCTGCTATGGCAAAATGCTTTGAGACAGATTTTGAAAAATTACGGCGCGAAGCGTTTTGGAATGAACCCCTTGAGGATCTTCAGGATCAATTGTTCCTGTCTTAATTCTACGCCGCATTAGTCAATTTTGCTCGGAAATGACCGGGCCTGTGTTCACCAATTTCCAGAACCCCAATCATTTTACGCCAGATGGCGGCGGTATGATCAGCTTCCTCTTCACCAATGCAGTTCACGATTTGGTCGCGTAAAGGCGGAGTTGTCATGCTTTTGTGCTCATCTTGTGCCAGATTGAGATACCACTCGTTGCGATCATTCAGATGAATATGATCAAATCCTGCGGCAGCCAATGCCTTTTCATAGCGTTGAAGCGAACACATATGCATATCTAGTCCTTCAGCGGCGATATAATCACGCAACTGTTCGGATAATGGCCCATCATCTAAACGCATCCAATCGCTAGCCGCAATCATGCCTTCTGGCTTTAACACCCGGGCGACATCCTTCATCAAAGTTTCTTTGTCAGGAATATGCAAAAAGGCATCTTTGCTAAACACCATATCAAAATGACCATCAGGAAAGGGCAAGGGGCCTGGTGATACGACCTGAAATTTAGCTTGATCAGTGAGTTGATATTTTTCAGCCAATTCCGACGCACGTTTGATAACAAGTGGTTCAATATCGATGCCAATAACACTGGCCGCACCATGACTGCGAAGCAAGTGCAAAGCTGCACCCCCACATCCGCAGCCAATGTCCAGAATGTTCAATCCTTTTAGATCAAGGCCTTCTATTACCATATCCACTTCGGTAGAGCCGCCGGGGGAGAGAAAACCTTCACCCCATACCAATTCTAGGAAATCAATCTGCTTTTGACCGTATTCGCCGTCATCCG
>JAQCJL010000155.1 GCA_027593125.1 Pseudomonadota bacterium
GATATTAGGATCACTCGAAGACAAGCGGCCTGTAGATGCCCCCACCATAGAATATGAGGTATGCACCCGTTTAGTATCCGGATGAATAGCAGACACTAGCGCATCAGCATAAGTGGATTTAAGCTTAGCCAATTGTCGCCAATCTAGCACTTTCTGGGCAATATCTGCCCCTGCCGCCGCCAGATGATCCAGCACATCTGCCCCTGTTGACCAAGCCCCTGTTTTTGATTTTTTACCACCCTGAAGCCCCATTTGTTCAAACAGAATCTCACCTAATTGTTTGGGCGAGCCAATATTAAATGAGGTCCCAGCCAGATCATAAATTTCTGTTTCTAGGGTTTGCAGTCTTCCAGCAAACTCTTGGCTAATGGTGGCAAGCCTTCCGGCATCAACTTTGATACCTGCCATTTCCATATCCACCAGCACCGCGATTAACGGCCGTTCCAACCGTTCATAAACTCGTGTTTTATGTTCTGTTGCTAGCCTTGGTTTCAGCATTTGCCAAAGCCGCAAAGTCATATCCGCATCCTCAGCGGCATAATCAAGAGCCTCTTGTGGGCTGACCTCATCAAAGCGACGTTTGTTGGCACCCTTGCCGCAAATATCCTGATAACTGATCATCTGATGCCCTAGATGATGGGCCACCAAATCATCTAGCTTATGCCCAATGCCTGTCCCTGCATCTAGAACAAAAGACAAGCACATGGTGTCATCAACCGGATAGAGACGAACGCCCCCATTTACCGCACGTGAAAAAATATGATCATCATATTTAAGATTATGACCAATTTTCAAAATATCCTCTGCCTCAAGCACAGGCCGCAAGGCGGTAATAACCTCATCAAGGGATAATTGATCTGGCAAAAGGACGAAACGATCCGTGGATGAGTTGTCTTGTGTTTTCTCCACCACATCTGAAGTCATACCAAGATCAAGCTGACCTTGATCCGGGGTCTGCGTCTGACTGTGGCGAAGCGGAATATAGGCGGCTTTCCCCGGGGCAACAGCCAAGGCAATCCCCACCATCAACGCCTGTGACGCATTGAGTGATGTGGTTTCAGTATCAATGGAAACCAAGCCTGTTTGCCTAATCCTATCCACCCATGCTGTTAATTGTTCAGCCTGAGTGATCAATTCATAATCTGCTTCTGTTACCGCCGCGGGAACAGGTTTTGCTGTATCCACACTTTCCCCTGCGTCAGGTATTGGCGTATCCACGGGGGAGTTCGACAGCGAAGTTGCTGGAACATGGCCACCGAGCCGCGTCAGAAGCCTTTTGAAATCTTGAGCTTTAAGAAAATTGGTTAACGCCGCCATATCATAAGGTTTCCGCACCGCATCACCAAGATCAACAGGCATCGGCGCATCATCCCTTAAGCGCACCAATTCGCGCGACAAACGCGCCTGTTCAGCAAAGGTGAGCAAACTCTCGCGCCGCTTAGGTTGTTTAATCTCACCAGCACGATCCAGCAAAGTATCTAGATCCCCAAAACTGTTGATAAGCTCTGCCGCAGTTTTAATTCCAATACCTGGCACGCCTGGGACATTGTCTGTGGAATCCCCGGCAAGAGCCTGTACATCCACCACCCGCTCTGGGCCAACACCAAATTTTTCTAGCACTTCTGGGGCGCCAATGCGTTTCTGTTTCATTGGGTCTAACATATCGACCCTTGGTTTCACCAACTGCATCAGGTCTTTATCTGAGGATACAATCACCACATCGAGGTCTTGGGCAATAGCGGCACGGGCATAAGTAGCAATCAGGTCATCAGCCTCAAACCCTGGGGCTTCGGCAACGGCAAGATTAAGCGCTTCAGCCGCAGTTCGGATTAAGGGGAATTGGGGTTTTAGCTCTTCGGGCGGGGCGTTACGATTGGCCTTATAATCAGGATAAATTTCATTACGGAAGGTTTCCCGTGCCTGATCAAGAACCACGATAACATGATCAGGTTGCAGATCATCCAATAATTTCATCACCATACTGGTAAAGCCGAAAACCGCATTTACCGGCGTGCCATCAGCCCGCGTCATCGGTGGCAGGGCAAAAAACGCCCTGAAAATATAGGCGGAACCGTCAATAAGCGCGAGCTTTTGCCCCATCAGCCTTGCCCGTTATCCTTATCCTCAACATAATAACGCGAACAATAGGGGCAACGCACATCTCGGCCTGCCTCATCAAGGGTTAACCAAACCTGCGGATGCCCAAGCGCCCCACCGCCACCATCACATGACACACGCAAACCCTTTACCGGGATCACATCATGCACTTCGGGGACAGGATGAGCTGGGGCAAGATCGGTAGCTGGGGTTTTTATAAGATTTGCAGTCATGATCATTTTCTCTGAATTACTAATACCGCCTTATCATGACAAGATGCGGATTTTTTGCAAGCCCTGCTAGTGTTGAAATTTATCGCCATTTGCCTTATGTCGACAGTGTCAGTTATGATCTCATGAATATTGAGTTACCCTATGAAAGACCAAAATGTTGGACTCACCCCAATTTACCCCCTCTCCTGATGGATTAGCCATTTCTATCAGCGATCTGAACAAAACCTATCGTGCCAGCCATAAACGCCCCCCAAAACAAGCATTGAGCAATGTGTCGCTTCAGATACCGGTTGGTCGTGTGTTTGGCTTGCTGGGGCCGAATGGTGCCGGTAAATCCACCTTGATTAACATTCTGGCAGGAACCGTGATCAAAACCCAAGGTCAGGTCAGGGTATGGGGAACTGATATCGACCAGAACCCCAGACAAGCACGATCCAATATCGGTATCGTGCCGCAAGAGTTAAATATTGATGCCTTTTTCACTCCTAGGGAAACGCTTGATATTCAGGCCGGAATGTTCGGTGTACCCGCCCATGAACGCCGCACCGCAACCATCCTTGAGCTTATTGGGTTGACTGATCAGGCCGAGTCCTATGCCCGTACCTTATCCGGTGGAATGCGGCGGCGGCTCTTGGTGGGTAAGGCGATGGTGCATCAGCCGCCTGTTCTGGTGCTGGACGAACCTACTGCCGGGGTGGATGTGGCCTTGCGCCAACGGTTGTGGGATATGATCCGCGCACTAAACGCCCAAGGCGTAACGATTATTCTGACCACCCATTATTTAGAAGAAGCTGAAGCGCTCTGTGATGAGATTGCTATTCTCAACCATGGCCGCGTCATTACCCAGCAAAAGACCATTGATTTGCTGGCCGGGGCCGGAACAAAACAGCTAAGCCTGACGCTTATTTCAGCATTAAAGCCACGCAATCAGGCCAAATGCCTAAAGGCGTTTCAAACTCGGCTGGATGCGCAAACAAGTGGCTGCAAAGCCGCGATTGAGACCAATGTGAATACCGCCGCTGAACCTAAAACTGAGCTAATGATCCGATATGATCCAGCAGCCTTAACCGCAGGTGCGATTATCGCCGCCGCCGCTGAAAGCGGGTTTGAGATCGCTGATATTAATACCGCAGAACCTGAT
>JAQCJL010000025.1 GCA_027593125.1 Pseudomonadota bacterium
ATATCCGCCAGTGTTGCTATTTCCGGCAATGCGCTAGCTAAAGTTGAGGGAGATACCATCACTCTTGGCTCAGCTATTTCACTAACAGGTAAATATTCTACCAATGGCCTTCATACCCAGCGTGGTTATGATTTTGCTGTTGATCGTATCAACGAGATGGGCGGCGTAACCGTCAATGGTAAGAGTTATAAACTGGAAATTCAGTATTATGACGATGAATCTACCCCTGCTCGTGCGTCACAGTTGGTTGAGCGTTTGATCCAGCAGGATGGTGTTCAATTTATGCTCGGGCCATATGGTTCTGGACTGACCAAAGCGGTGGCCCCAGTATCCGAAAAGTTTGGTGTGCCTATGGTTGAGGCTGAAGGTGCCTCACGCTCACTCTTTACCCAAGGATATAAATATCTGTTTGCTGTACTTTCTACATCTGAACAGTATCTAGCCCCTGCGGTTGAACTGGCTGCGGCCAAGGCCCAAGCCGCTGGTAAAGACCCATCAAGTATCACCATTGCTATGGCATTTGAAAATGATCCTTTTTCACTAGATGTTCGTGAAGGTGTTTTGGATGCGGCCAAGAAATATAATATGAAGATTGTCATTGACGATAAGCTTCCTGCTGACCTTTCTGACATGTCTGCTACCTTAACGAAGGTTAAGGCGATCAAGCCAGATATGCTGATTGTTTCTGGTCACTCCAAGGGGGCAGCAACGGCTGCACGTCAAATTGATGAGATGCGTTTGCAAGTTCCAATCATTGCTTTAACACATTGTGAAGCTGCAAAGGTTCAGGAAAAGTTCCCTGCTGCTGCTAATGGCTTCCTTTGCCCAACGCAGTGGGTTGAGACCTCACCTAAGAAAGATAAGTATTTTGGAACAGCCGCTGAGTGGAATGCTGATTTCAAAAAAGCGTATCCAAGCTACTCTTCTGTTCCATACCAGACTGCTCAGGCTTCTGCCGCTGTGATCGTTTGGAAAGAAGCTTTTGAAGCTGCAAACAGCTTTGATAATAAGGTTGTGCGTGATGCGATTGCTGCCACAGATATGGAAACATTTTATGGCAACATTCGTTTCTCAGAACAGGGCAACAACATTGCTAAGCCTATGTTCATGCGTCAAATTAATGCCTCAAGTGGGTATGACGCCATCATCACAGCTGATGATATGGTTTGGCCACGCAAGGCTGATTACTAAGACATCAATTTTTAATAGACAGGGGCGTTCATGCGCTCCTGTTTATTGTTTTTTGAAACTTTCTGAACAACAATAAATAAAGGCGGCAGGATGCTTTTTAATCTCCAAATCCTTTTCGATCTTGCACCGATTACTAATGTTCAATTGATCCTAGATGGCATCTTTATTGGTGCTGTCATCTCGCTTAGTGCCTATGGATTGGCACTTGTTTGGGGGGTGATGAATGTTAAAAATCTTGCGCAGGGTGACTTTGTGATTCTCGGCGGCTACATGGCATTTGCCTTGTTTAATGCTGGTGTTCATCCCGTTTTGGCTTTACCCATTGTCATGGTGCTCATGGCGATGTTTGGCTGGATGGTTTATATTCTGATCATCAGGCGTGTGATCCAACAGGATATGTTCACTTCGCTTCTTGCTACCTTTGGATTATCGCTTTTGCTTCAACAGGTCTTGAATTTGATTTTTGGACCAGAAGTGCAAACTATTGATAGTAAAATGCCAAATTATCAGCTGTTTGATAACGCGATCACTTTACCGATGGTGAAAATATTATCCCTGGTCATGGTTGCTGTGCTAGCGGTTGCGGTAGTGATCTTTATGAAGAAATCACGCATGGGGCAGGCCATTCGCGCCACTGCTCAAGACGAAAGAGCAGCAAGAGTGCTTGGGATTAATACTGATAATGTATATGCCTTTACCTTTTCCCTAAATGCAGCCATTTGTGGTGCGGCAGGGGTGATGGTTTCTATTATTTGGGTGCTGCAGCCTTTCTATGGCATTACCTATTCGCTTAGGTCTTTTGCTATTGTGACTGCAGCAGGGCTTGGCAATCTGCCAGGTGTCATTACAACAGGCTTTGGTCTTGGATTATTAGAACAATATACAGGCTTTGTCTTAGGGGCTGAATATCAAGTAGCCTCAGCGGTAGTAATGTTGCTGTTGGTTCTGATTTATCGTCAAATTCAGCTTAGCCGTAAGCGTCAGGTGGTGCAGTGATGACTGGTCGTTCCTATCTTCTTTATGCCGTCATTCTGGTTCTTGGGGTGTTTGGGCCTATCATGTTCCCAAATTATACTCAGCAGATGGCGTTGTTGTGGGTCATGGTCTTGATGGCCTCAACTTGGGATCTGCTCGGTGGCCAGATGGGTTATAATTCGCTTGGAAATATCACTTTCTTTGGCTGTGGTATGTATATTTCTGCGGTTGTGCAGATATCTATGTTTTATAATGTGGCGGATTATACTTCTGCTTTTGGTGCCATTAAGCCAGAGTTTACCGATGAGCAATATTTCACTGGCCTATTTTTAGGCATTCTTGCGGCGGGGATCGGTTCAGTCTTTATATCCTATCTATTCGGGTTAATTGTTTTTGGTCTGCGCGGCCCTTATTTTGCCATTGGTACGCTTGGTATTGCCATTGCAGCAGGACAGTTGACCGGAACAATTGATTACATTGGTGG
Source organism: Pseudomonadota bacterium (assembly GCA_027593125.1). Classification (GTDB taxonomy): domain Bacteria; phylum Pseudomonadota; class Alphaproteobacteria; order Puniceispirillales; family UBA1172; genus UBA12202. The sequence continues at coordinate 2,651 of JAQCJL010000025.1, forward strand.
CGGTAGTGGGATTTCCATGCCGTTCTTCCCTGGTGATATTGAAGTTCGGGCAGGGTTTTTCTATCTGCTCTGTTTCATTCTCGCGGCGTTGTCTCATATTGTGCTCAGATGGATTTATTCCACTCAGTTTGGCCTTGCCATTAATGCCATTCGTGATGACGAGGATAAAGCTGAGGCAATGGGCATTCCAACCCTGAAATATAAGCAAATTGGCTGGGCTATTACGGCGTTTTTTATGGGCTGTATTGGTGCTGTTTTTGGCAATATGGTTGGCTTTATTGAACCTGTAGAGGTGGCCTTTCCGGTACCAACCTTTGGGATATTCATGGTGGCTATGGCTTTGTTAGGTGGCAAAGGCACTTTATGGGGGCCTGTGCTAGGTGCGGTTTTGTTCCATATTATCAAAGAAGCAACATGGACGTATCTGTTAGGCTGGCAGTGGGTCGCATTAGGGCTGATATTGATCATAAATATCGTTTATTTCCAAGAGGGCATCATGGGCTGGCTTCAGCGTAAATATCCAGAATTCTTCGGCATTACGGTTGATGTGTCGACGCGTGAGGATGGTAAGGAGGCTAAGGCTGATGGTTGAAAATATAATTGAAGTAAATCATGTCTCCAAATCATTTGGCGGTGTTCATGCCAATATTGATATCTCAATGGCTGTCAAAAAAGGCAGTATAACAGGCATTATTGGCCCGAACGGATGCGGAAAATCGACTTTGTTTAATTCGATTGTTGGCTACCATCCGATTGATACAGGTTCCATCACCTTTGAGGGTAGAGAAATCTCAAAACTGCTTGTCGGCCCGATTGCCCGTCTTGGCCTTTTGCGGACATTTCAGCAAACACGCATTTATTCAAAAATGAATTGCGTTGATAATATGCAAATCTCTGTTTCCCACCGAAGCGATGCAAGGCATGGATTTTTTGCAAGTCGCAAAGGTGAAATCCTTGATCGTGCAAACCATTTGCTGGAGTTTGTGGGGCTTTATTCCAAACGTAATCTGATCTCTGGGGACTTATCCTTTGGTCAGCAAAAGCTGTTAGAGTTTGCTATGGCGCTTATGAATGAGCCAAAGGTTCTTTTGCTTGATGAGCCAACTGCAGGCATTAACCCAACGTTGATCAACGGCTTGATTGATCGCCTACAGCGAGCTAACCAAGAGCTTGGTATTACGCTTTGTGTGATTGAGCACAATATGAGGGTGATTATGAATTTGGCTGAGCATATTTATTGTTTGTCAAATGGGCGAATGCTTGCTGATGGAAAACCTCAAGATTTACAGAATGATCAGCGCGTGATTGACGCCTATCTTGGAGGGCATTAATGGCTACCAAAACTACAGGAAAAAAGGCAACAGCTAAAAAGCCGGCTGCCACGAAAGCGAAAACGGTTGCTGCAAAAACGGTTAAACCAAAAAACACTTCTGTATCAGCAGTGAAAAAAACAGCTGCTAAAAAAGTGCCTGCTAAAAAAGTAGCAGTAAAAAAGACAACTGCTAAAAATGAGGCAGTCAAAAAAGCACCTGTGAAAAAAGCATCTGTAAAAAAAGCGCGCGTTAAAAAAGCACCTGTGAAAAATGTGAAAGTCAAAAAGACAGCCGCAAAATCTGCTTCTAAACCATCAAAAACAACAAAGAAGATATCAGGTTATGGTGCTGGTGATGTTAATGTGGTGATGTCCGTTGATCAGGTGGCTAAAGAGGCTGCTAATATCGCCTCTAAAGGCCCATCTAAATCAGACCTTGATAAACTGGCAAAGAATGATGCTTTCTTTCAGATAGAAGACCTACGTGCTGGTTACGGCAAAATGGAAATTCTGCATAACTTTTCCATGCGCGTTGGGCAAGGCCAATCCTTATGCTTGATTGGGCCAAATGGGGCAGGGAAATCAACCGTTCTTCATTCTATCTTTGGTTTTACAAATATTTTCTCTGGCAAGATCACCATTAATGGCTGTGACGTGACTTCGCTCAAGCCTTCTGAAAAATTGTCTACAGCCGGAATTGCCTATATCCTTCAGGATAAATCAGTGTTCCCGCAGATGACAGTTGAAGAAAACTTACTGATGGGTGGTTTTCTCAAAGGCCGTCCAGCCGAAGCAAAAGCAGCGGCCGAGCTTGTCTTTGATAAGTATAGCCGATTGGCAGACCGCCGGAATAAACCAGCAGGCGTTCTATCAGGTGGCGAACGCAGACTGCTTGAAATTTCCCGTGCGCTAGTTATGAATCCTGAAGTTTTGTTGGTGGATGAACCTTCTATTGGTCTTGAACCCAGGTTTATCGATATGGTTTTTGAAATACTTTACGATCTTCAGAAAACGGATGGTAAAACCATCATTATGGTTGAACAAAACGCCAAAAAGGGTTTGGATTTTGCTGATATTGGATATGTTCTTGTGTCTGGCGAAACAGCGCTTGCCGATAATGGTCGAAAATTGCTTCAAAACCCAGATGTTGGGCGCTTATTCCTTGGCGGTTAGGGGTTATAAATCAGCATATTCAATAAGCTGAGAATCCCGCCGCCAAGCAAAGCAAACAAAAACGCTACAATCATATTATGACCTAACGCCAGGCTTGTGCTTTTGACGCGATAAAGTCTGGCGCAGGTGATGACGGATAATGAGGCTACTGAACTCATGGTGCCAGCCCCCCATCCGATCAAATGGCTATGCATGAGTAATGCTGGATGAACTGATGCCCCCCCATAGCTGAATAACGCTAACATCACGGTGCTAGAGATAACAGGATGTATCCCCACAACAGAGGCAAGCATCATGACCACAGGGGTTGATATTAACGCAACCCAGCCGGGATAAATACTATGTTCCCCAATCAATCCCATTTGCTCTAATCCATCTGTATTGATGGCGATATAGCCAATGAACATTGCCCCACTGATAATGATCAGATCATCAGAAATAAGCGCTAACCCATCATGGGTTGAGGTAATGATGCGCCGAATATTGCCAGGGTGCCTTAGAAATTGGACACAGACTAAAATCGGCATAGAAATGACCACGGCGGATAATGCTGTGAGATTAAATACCAATGCGAAACCTAGTACGGTAGTCAAAACGATGATCACGCGCATAGAAATAGGGGTAAGGCAGGCAAGGGAGGCACGGATTGTGTTCCAGCTAAATTGTGGACTGAACACATAGCAACAGATTAAGGTGAATATGATTGAGGTAACAAGGCCAATCGCTATGGCAATCCAAGCATAGGTGGTGCCAACAAAACCCTCACCAACCGCAAAGGCAACAAAGAAGGGTGACCATACAGCAGAAGTCACCATGCCGCGTAAGGCCGCCTCTGCGGCTAATTTGCGCCTATGGTCGTCACTGTTCCTTGGAAGTGCCGCCGATAGTACGGCAAAACTACCTGTGTTGATAATGCCGCCAAAAACATGACCTGCAATTTGTAATCCAGCAGATGAGGCTTCGGGGGTGAGCAAGGCCAGATTGCGTTGCGTTAACCGTACAGAAGGCATAGTGCTAGCGGTAGCTTTAGAAAGCGTCATGGTCGCAATTAAGGCCACAAAGATCAGGATAAATCTTCCACCTGAAAACAAAAGCTCTTGGGTCGGTAAACCATTAAGCAAAAACCAGCCCATGACCCCTAGCATGATTAAAATCAGATAACTGTCCCATTTCAACTTAGGCAGAATGATCAATAAAAATAACCCTAGCAGAACAGCGCCAATGTTACTGAACATCTCAACAGACTGGCCAAAGACAATTTGCAGAATGGCGGAAAACCATGCCAGCAAAAGTAAGCTAACGCGAAGCGAGGTCATATCGTTCTCATCAGGGTTAATATGACACCGTAAAGAAGGGAAATATTATTCATGATTATGATCCCATCAGAACCATAATAATCGAAATGGTTAGCATGATAATGGCCAGAGCTTCTGTCCAATTTGTCTTTTCCCGAAACCACAGCAATGATACGCCTAATGAGATGAGCAGCTCAATTTGTCCAACCGCACGCACCGCCGCTACACTATGAAGGGTAAAGGCAGTAAACCATCCCACGGTTGCTAGAGCCCCAAAGAAACCAGCCCAGATTGATCCACGCCAGTGCACAAAACTGGCCACCAGTTGCGGTCTTGTGAAGATTAACATCCAGCCGCCCATCATCACGACTTGGATTAGGGTCGCTATACTGCCAGTATAAACTGCGCGCATGATCAGATCGCCACCTTCAAGGGAAATGGCAGCAGCTTTATAGCAAACGGTTGCAAGCCCAAGAAAAGTACCACTTGCCAGCCCGATAGCTGAGGTGCGCGAGAACAGGGACTGAAAAATATCATTTTTGGTAAGGGCTGATTTTGCAAATGACAACATTACCACTGCAATCACGCCAAGGATGATGGCAAGCCCGGTGAGCAATGACACCATGACCCCTAGAATAATGGCCTCTAAAATGGCGGCTTGCAAAACTTCTGTTTTTGAAAAGGCCGTTCCTGCGGCAAAACTGCGGCGAGAAAAAATACGGATCAATAATACGGTAAATAGGATTTGCGTAATGCTAGCCAGATTGACCCAGATCCAAAATCGTAAGTTGGTTAACGGAAAGCCTACATCTGCAAAGAAATGATAGCTATAAACCATTAACCAAGCAAAAGGCAGGGCATATAGAAACCGAATATAACTTGCCCCATCATCCCCAAGAAGAGGTTTCATCTGGCGCTGAATAGCACTTCGGAAGGTTTGCGTTAACGCGGCGAAGACCGTGGCGGCAATCCACCATTCGGGGGAGATCATGCCTTATTCCTGAAAAGAGAACTAATCAGCATAATTTTATTCAATTGAACGGATAATACAACCTATTTGACGCTTCTCTAAGAGCGCACAGGCGGCCTTAGCATCATCGCGCCCCATAGGGATGCTCACAACACGAAAATACCCCTCATCGCTATTTTCTGGCGCCTCTATGACAAGGCGTGGAGGCGAGGCCATATCCCCCATCTTGAGACGAAAGACATCTAATCCACTTTCAGCATGAATAAGCAGTTTATAAGCAGCGAGTTGAATGATCACTTGTGGTTGTTGATCGGGTGAGGGGGGGATATCACCCTCAGCAACTTGCGAATCTTGGGTTTGGGTTGTGGTGTCTGTTGCCATGCCCCGGCCATCGATCAAACTGTCACTAAGCTGATGCGGCACATTTAGTCCATTTGCTGATGCGATATAGTTATCGTCATTATCATCATTGTTTTCTGGTGCAAGTTTTTTGGCCATGAACAAATCTGGCCTTGCCATGGCAATGCGAGTATCTGATTCTCTGAACATTGCAGGGCAGAAGGTGGTAATATATTGCTGAACGGATTCTTCAGATGAGGGGCTAACCGTTTCTTGCGAGTTTGGATCAGGAAAAAAGATTTTATCTGTCATCCAACGCCCATAATTTTTGACAATATCGTTTAGAGATGACGAGGTTACGATCTGACCAGTTTGGGTTTCCAAATATTGTTGCCATTGGTTGGTGATATCATTGCGCCGCAATTCCCAAATCAGGCTGTCTTTGGGGTTAATCAACGTAACTTTTTCCATCACGATCGCATAGGCGGCACAAATGGCAGCTTGTTCGCTAAGCTTACCTTTGTTGATAATTGAAGCATCATTATTTACCATCTGTGCCATGACCAATGGGCTGGTCAAGGCCAGAACAACGATTGCAAAAAAGATCCGACACATACGCAAAACGCCCCTGAACTAAAGGATCTAATCTTCGGTCATCTCTACCGCTTCCGCAGCTGCACGAATAACGGCCATAGCTTTATTGACACATTCTTGAAACTCATTTTCATCAACGCTGTCATAAACAACGCCTGCACCGGCCTGAATATGTAACATGTCATCTTTGATCAGCGCAGTTCGGAGAACAATGCAGGTGTCCATATCCCCATTACCAGAGATATATCCTGCGGCTCCGCCGTAAGGGCCACGCTGAGTGGGTTCTAATTCATCAATGATTTCCATTGCCCGGATTTTAGGGGCGCCAGTAAGGGTGCCAGCAGGAAACCCTGCCTTGAGGGCATCAATTGCGTCACATTCGTCCCTAGCTTCACCCTGAACTTCAGAGGCGATATGCATAACATGGCTATAACGCTCAATGTTAAAGTGATCGACAACCTTGACGGTACCAGGTTTTGATACGCGCCCAACATCATTGCGGCCCAAATCCAAAAGCATTAAATGTTCAGCTCTTTCTTTGGCATCACTTAGCAAATCTTTTGCTAACGCCTGATCTTCTTCGGGGGTTTTGCCGCGAGGGCGCGTGCCTGCGATTGGACGGATCGTGACCTTGCCTTCGCGAAGACGCACCAGAATTTCAGGGCTTGACCCCACTAGGGAAAGCCCACCCATATTAAAATAAATTAAAAAAGGTGATGGGTTAAGTCGCCGAAGTGAACGATAAAGGGTAAAGGGGTGCTTGAAAAAAGGTACTGAAAACCGCTGAGAGAGCACAACCTGAAAAATATCGCCTGCCTTAATGTAGTCAATCGCCTTTTTTACCATATCCAGATAACTGGATTTAGACATATTGGCGGTAACTTCGGGTAAGGGGGGGTGATTTTCTGGCTTAGCACGTGATGGTAATGCTGCGCCGAGTTTATCAATGATACGCTGAAGGCGTGAAGAAGCATCGGATATGGCTGCTTCGTGATCCCCTTGATGGCTGTCCGGGCGGATAGGGGTAACAATACGCATACTGTCCTTAAGCCGGTCAATTATGACTACCACAGATGGCCGCATCAGGCATGATGACGGGGTATTCAGCTCATCCGGATTGCGATTTGGAATGTTTTCCATATAGCGGATCATTTCATATCCAAAATAACCAAACAGACCAGCAGACATAGGCGGTAGATCATTAGGAATATCAATAGCAGATGCCGCCATTAATCGACGCAAATGGTCAAACGCATGGCCGGTTTCTTCGGCAATAAGATTGCCATCACCATCATGCGTAGTTATGGTTTCGCCTTGAACTGTCCAAATCAAATCGGGATCTAGGGCAATCACCGAAAATCGGCCCCTGACATTTCCCCCTTCAACTGATTCAAGCAAACAATGGTAAGGCGAATCAATGCCCAGTTTCAGCATGATGGAAACCGGGGTTTCAAGGTCAGCTACCAATTCGGTATGCATAAGAGTAGCCTTGCCAGCAGCAAGGTGAGACCGAATGCTATCCAAATCTGGCATCATACGCATTAGTTAATGGATCCGATCAAAAGCCTTACAACAGCATTGGGGTTAGCTTCAACGTCATGAAGCGTGGCAAGCCCCTTAACGATGGCATCTTCGGTGTCGGCAACCAAATGGTCTTTGAAATCTGCCAGCAATTGATTTTTCCGCAATGTCACTGTGTCTTCGTCACCAGCGATGATATCATCCAGTCTAATCACTATAATGGAATCGCTGCCGGTTTCGACAAGGGTTTTGTCACCGACCTCAATCGAAAAACTAGCTGAGGCAATCAGGCTGGATTCTTCATGATCCAGACCAATTCCAGATTGAAGAAAAGGTGAGGATTGCTCAAGGGTTGCGCCAGCGGATTTTACCGCGGCATCAAAATCATTAGCGGCAATAATATCTTCGGCTTGAGTCTTCGCACGAGAAATCGCGGTTTCCAGTTTCCATGCTTTGATCGCTTCGTCTTTGACCTCATCCAGATCGCGAGATCTGGCAGCGGTTTCATTTTCCACCCGCAGGGCAAAATAAGTATTGTCCTCATCTGCGATCAGCATGCCTTCTGTTCCAATTTCTTGCTGCCAAACCGCAGACCGAAATCCTGTGCTGGTGGCAATATCATTGATTGGATCACTGCTTTCGTTAAGGCTATTTTGGCTCATCCCCGCAATGGTAATGAGTTGAGCTTTAGCCGCTTTTGCTGCTTCTTCTAAGGTTGCACCGCTATCTTGTGCTTCTTCAAAAATAGTAATGCTGTCATAGACTTGGTTGACTGCCATTTCTATTTTTAGCTCTTCTTCAAGCCTTGTGCGGACATCTTCAAATGATGGAATCTTAGCCTCATTGATGGCTGTGATTTCAAAGACATAGACACCGAAAGGGGTTTGGCTAGGGTTAGTTACATTACCCTCTGAGCCAGCAAAAATTGTAGCGGCCAAATCTTCAGGCAAATCATCCCTTGTCACCCCAACAAAGGTAATGTCTTCAGGTTTGTCGCCAGATACCTCTAGCGCGACAGCTGCAAAGTCTTCGCCAGCGATAAGGCGTTGGCGTACTGCCTCTGCGGTTTCCAGATCAGGCAACACCATTTGTAAAAAATCTCGCCGTTCAGGGACCGAAAACGCACTTTTTCTTTCTTCAAAGGCGTTTTCTAACTCCGTTTGAGAGACCAATATATTCTGAAGATAATGATCTGGTGACAATATAACTGCGGTCACCGATCGCATTGTGGGCGCGTCAAATATATCCTGATTATCTCTATACCATCCCGACAATGTCGCTTGGTCAGGGTCAGTGACTTGATCAGGTGAAATAGCAATGGCGGCAAAATGAATTTGGCGTTGCTGGGCTAGCCATTTTGCCATGCTATCCGCTAATACTGGCGAATATTCTGCCCCAGAGGCGATTGCCGCTATGACTTGATTGCGTTTTTCAGCATAGCCGATATCAGCAATTAGCTGATCTTCACTAATTCCACGGCGAGCTAGAATATCACGCATCAGCAAAGGGTTGAAATTCCCGCTAGCATCCTGAAACAAAGGGTTGGTTCTAAGAGATTGCTTTGCCATATCACGCGTTACGGTAAGTCCAAGGCGTGCTGCCTCTGCCTCAAATAATGAGCGTTCAATCAGCTCGGCTATGATTTGATCCATCAAGCCAATGGCAATAGCCTCGTTGTTATTAAGGCCAGGGTAGTAAAAGCGTCTGGCCCGATCAAAGGTGATCGCCACTTCGTTTGCGCTGACCGTGATGTTATCAACAGTGATCGCATCCTCATCATTTGGGCTTGAGCGGAAAATATCACCAATTCCCCACATCCCAAACCCAACAACAAGAACGAGCAGAAAAGCTCGCATTAGGTTGGATTTTGTTCCATTTCGAAGCGCTTGAAGCATATCTCTTTACCCTGTTGTCATATTCTTCTTTCTGCCTAGCATGAGATGATCATAAAGTCACGGCAGAGAATCGGTTTAAGGTTGCTTGTGGTCTGGAAAATATCATAAAAAGATAACCATCTGATTGCAAATAGCAGGATGAGGTTTTGACGCGCATCTCTGCCATAACTCTTGCAACTGAGAATAAGGATTATCATGACGATCATTGCCAGTAATTGGAAAATGAATTTAGATCGCCAATCAGCAGAACAATTGCTGGTGGAAATGGCTTCTTGCCCTGTTGGCGATAAGGTAAAGCGGATTGTCTTTCCCTCATTTACCTTACTTGATCTGGCAAGAGCGACGAGAGAGCAAATAGGGCTGGCAAATCATCTTGCGCTAGGTGGACAGGATTGTCATGCCGCTGCCAATGGCGCCCATACGGGTGATGTGTCTGCCGCTATGCTAATTGAGTCTGGTTGCCAATGGGTGCTAGTGGGTCATTCGGAGCGCAGACAGAATCACAAGGAAAGTTCTGCCACCATTGCCGCCAAATTAGAAATGGCGCAAGCTGAAGGGCTGTCTGTGATGCTGTGTGTTGGTGAAAATCTAGCTGAACGTCAAAGTGGTCATGCAGAAGCAACAGTGACTGCTATGCTATCAGGGTCATTGCCGCATAAGGTTGATGGGGCCAAGCTTGCTATTGCTTATGAACCTGTTTGGGCGATAGGGACCGGAATGACAGCAACCCCAGAAAATGTGATGGAGATGCATCAAGCTATTCATAAGTATCTAAAAAATAGTGGCCTTAATGATGTGCCAGTTCTGTATGGTGGGTCTGTTAACCCTGAGAATGCTAACACATTGCTAGCTTTAGAACAGGTGGATGGCGTGCTGGTTGGTGGGGCGAGTTTAGACGCTAAAAGCATAAATGCCATTACCCTTGCCGCAGAAATCTGATTTTTATCTGGAACTTCCTTTAGGCTTCTATTATAGAAGGCGAGTAACCGAAAGATTGAGACAATGAGCATATTGATTTTGACCATTCATATTATCATCGCGCTAGCGTTGGTATTTGTCATCCTGCTTCAGCGAAGCGAAGGTGGTGGCCTTGGCATTGGCGGCGGTGGTGGACAAGGTGGCGGTTTTATGACCGCCCGCGGCACAGCCAATCTTCTCACCCGGGTTACAGCATTTCTTGCCGTAGCGTTTTTTTCAACTTCTATTATTCTTGCGATTCTCAGTGGACGGACGGCGGTGACGCCATCGCTCATTGATGAGATTACAAATGAAACTGAAACTTCAACACAAAGTCCAGCAATTCCAACAGTTCCAGCAGATCAATAAATTAATCCTTTTCTTTGACTAGGAACAGAAGGCTATCCTTGGTATAGATATTACCCATGCCGCGTTTCGTTTTTATTACTGGTGGTGTGGTTTCATCCCTTGGAAAGGGATTAGCTTCTGCTGCTTTGGGTTCGTTGCTTCAGGCGCGTGGATATAAAATCCGCCTGCGCAAACTTGACCCGTATCTGAATGTTGACCCTGGCACGATGAGCCCTACCCAACATGGTGAGGTATTTGTCACCGATGATGGGGCAGAAACCGATCTGGATTTAGGCCATTATGAACGCTTTACTGGGGTGGATGCTCGCAAATCAGACAATGTGACCACAGGCCGGATTTATTCAGATGTGTTGGCCCGTGAACGCCGCGGTGATTACCTAGGCGCCACTATTCAGGTCATTCCCCATGTAACAAATGCTATCAAAGAGTTTGTGACATCAAATCTGGATAATGAAGATTTCGTTCTGGTTGAGATTGGTGGAACGGTCGGGGATATCGAATCCCTTCCTTTTCTAGAAGCTATTCGTCAAATTGGTTACGAAATGGGGCATGACAAGACCTGTTTCCTTCATGTCACTCTGTTACCGTTTATTGAGGTGGCAGGGGAATTAAAGACAAAACCGACACAGCATTCAGTGAAAGAATTGCAATCGGTGGGTATCCAGCCTGATATCCTGCTTTGCCGAAGCAGTGAGAATATTCCCGAAGACCTTAAAACTAAAATCAGCCGGTTTTGTAATGTGCGCAAAGAGGCAGTGATCAGTGCCCCTGATGCTAGCAGTATCTATGAAGTGCCATTGATGTATCATCGTGAAGGTCTTGATATGGAAATCTGCCGCCATTTTGATTTGCCTCTGAATGAACCAGACTTGTCGGTTTGGCATGATATTATGCACCGAATGACTAACCCCGAAGGCACCGTCAATGTTGCTGTTGTGGGGAAATACACCAGCCTTATTGATAGTTATAAATCCCTTGCCGAGGCCTTAACTCATGGCGGTCTTGATAACAATGTTAAGGTCAAGATGAATTGGATAGATAGTGAGGTGTTTGAAGGTGAAAACGCTGATTTCAGTTCACTTACTAGCGCGGATGCTGTGCTGGTGCCTGGCGGCTTTGGTCAGCGGGGATCAGAAGGCAAAATTAACGCGATCAAGTTTGCCCGTGAAAACAATGTGCCGTTTTTAGGAATTTGTTTTGGGATGCAAATGGCAGTGATTGAAGCGGCGAGAAATCTAGCTAATCACTCTGATGCAGGTTCAACAGAGTTTGGGCCATCAGAAAACCCTGTGGTTGGCCTGATGACTGAATGGACAAGCGGAAATAGCCAAGTTGTGCGTGATGAAACCAGTGATCTGGGCGGAACGATGCGCCTTGGGGCCTATGATTGTGTGCTTAAGGCTGGCTCTCAGGTGATGCAACTTTATTCCACTCCGCAAATCAGTGAGCGCCACCGTCACCGTTATGAGGTAAATATCGCTTGGCGAGATGAACTTGAAAGCCAAGGGCTTATCTTCTCTGGCCTTTCACCTGATGGCAGTTTGCCTGAGATTGTTGAACGCTCAGACCATCCGTTTTTTATTGGGGTCCAATTTCATCCAGAATTAAAATCTCGCCCCTTTGATCCGCATCCTCTTTTTCGTGGTTTCATCAATGCGGCTCTTAAACGCTCGCGTTTAGTCTAAGAGGAAATCATAATGGGTACAGATCAGCAGGTAACGATTGGCAAGATCAAGATCAGCAATCGTCTGCCGATGACATTGATTGCCGGGCCATGTGCAATCGAAAGCAAAGATCACGCCTTGGATATGGCTTCGGCCCTTGCAGAGATGACGACAAAACTAGGCATGGGTTTTATCTATAAATCCTCTTTTGATAAAGCTAATCGCACTTCGCTTCATTCTCCTCGCGGTCTTGGGATCGATCAAGGGCTAGCGGTCTTGGCTGAGGTGAAAAAGACCATTGGATGTCCTGTGCTTACGGATGTGCATTTGCCTGATCATTGCGCTGAGGTCGGTGAGGTGGTTGATGTTCTTCAAATTCCAGCCTTTTTATGCCGCCAGACTGATCTTTTGATTGCCGCCGCCAACACAGGGCAAGTCGTTAACGTCAAAAAAGGTCAGTTCCTAGCCCCTTGGGATATGCGCCATGTGGTCAATAAATTAGCTGAGGCCGGTAATCCCCGGATTATGATTACCGAACGCGGAACCAGTTTTGGTTATAATACGCTGGTCACAGATATGCGGTCTTTACCGCAACTAGCGGAAACAGGTTATCCTGTCATATTTGATGCCACCCATTCAGTGCAGCAACCTGGTGGTCTTGGCGGCGCTTCTGGTGGCCAGCGCGAATATGTGCCAACATTAGCAAGAGCCGCAGTAGCGGTTGGTGTTGCCGGTGTGTTTATGGAAACCCATCAAGACCCTGATAATGCCCTTTCTGATGGCCCTAATATGGTGCCTTTGGATCAAATGTTAGGCCTGTTAAAGCGGCTTTTTGAATTGGATGCCTTGACAAAATCAGCAGTGAGTTAAACCGAAGCCAAAGCATAGGCCTTTCCCCGTTAAAGCCATGTTTCCGGCAAGAAAGGATCAAAAGATGAGTAGCATTCTTGATATTCATGCCCGTCAAATTCTAGATAGTCGGGGGAATCCTACCGTTGAAGTAGATGTCATGCTTGAAGATGGCTCAATGGGTCGTGCCGCGGTGCCCTCTGGCGCGTCCACAGGCGCGTTTGAGGCGGTTGAACGCCGTGATGGTGACAAGAGCCAATATCACGGACGTTCTGTTCAAGGTGCGGTTGATACGGTTAACGGTGATATTGCAGATACGCTTATGGGGTTTGACGCTTTTGATCAGCATGGTGTGGATCAGGCTATGATTATGCTAGATGGCACAGATAACAAATCTCGCTTAGGGGCAAACGCAATTCTTGGTGTCAGTTTGGCAACGTGCCGTGCGGCGGCGATGTCTGCTGATCAACCGCTTTGGCGGTATATTGGCGGCATGCATGCTCATATTATGCCAACACCTATGATGAATATCCTCAATGGTGGTGCTCATGCTGATAATGCGCTTGATGTGCAAGAGTTTATGATTATGCCTGTCTCTGCAGATTGTTTTTCAGATGCTGTCCGTATTGGATCTGAAATTTTTCACAGTTTGCGTGGGCTTCTCAAAGATAAAGGCCTGTCTGTTGCTGTTGGGGATGAGGGCGGATTTGCCCCAAATATCAACGATACCGCCGAAGCCATGGATTACATTATGGCGGCGATTGAAAAGGCTGGATACAAGCCTGGTGAAGATATCATGTTGGCAGTGGATGCCGCCGCAACAGAATATTTCCGTGATGGCAAATATCATCTCGAAGGGGAGGGCAAGACCCTTAGCAGTGATGAGATGGTAAGCTATTGGCGTAATTTGGTAGATGCTTACCCCATCTGTTCTATTGAAGACCCGTTAGCTGAGGAAGACTGGAACGGATATGTGCATTTGACTTCAGAATTAGGGGATTTAATTCAACTGGTTGGGGATGATTTGTTTGTCACAAACCCTGACAGATTGATCAAAGGGATTGAACTTGAGGCCGCTAATGCCATTCTGATTAAGGTCAATCAAATTGGTACGCTGACCGAAACAATGGACGCCATCATGCTAGCACAGAGAGCAGATATGGGGGTTGTGATATCGCACCGGTCAGGTGAAACCGAAGATCATTTCATTGCTGATTTGGCGGTAGCGACAAACGCAGGACAAATTAAAACGGGATCATTGGCGCGTTCTGATCGTACCGCAAAATATAACCAATTGATCCGGATTGAAGAAATGCTTGGGCATAATGCCAGTTATTCCGGTATTCAGTTCATTCGTTAGAAACTTGTTAAAATAAGACTTGACGGCGATTCGTGGATTTGATTCAATGAATCATATCGCAACGATTGGACAGCATTAATGCCATCAGTAAGCAAAATTCTCCCTTTCGGCTTTAATATGATCATGATGGCTATGTTGATTTCTTTTGCTATGCAATTGATCAACGCTGACGGCGGTTTGATGTCCTTACGTCCGCTAGATGACGATATCATTACTGCCACCGCTGAGTTTAATAACCTCAAATTAGAAGAGACCTATCTGCGCAAAAAGGTTAGTCTGTTATCGCTTGATACGATTGATCCAGATATGCTGGGTGAATTGGCGCGTCAAAAAAATGGTCTTTATGATGATAACGAATTGGTTATCTTCACTGATTAATGCGTTAACCAAAAATGGTTAAAATTAAAATAAATCAATAAATACAATGAGAAAAAATATATTGTATTTTTTCATTTTTCTGAAAAAATAGGTCATGAAATTCCTTCAGGGAGTGTGTCATGGCAAAAGCACCTAAGACGACCAGCAAGGCGAAGGCCACTGTGGGCGGAAAATCCACGGCAACAGCAACGAAAAAGAATATTCGTCGTGTGCAAGGTCGCCCGCCAAAAAACATTGTACCGGATTATCCCGACACCAACACTATGCTTGATCTTTATGAACAGATGCTGTTGATCCGGCGTTTTGAAGAAAAAGCTGGTCAGTTATATGGCATGGGCGTGATTGGCGGTTTTTGCCATCTTTATATAGGGCAAGAGGCGATTGTGGTCGGCATGCAATCCGTATCAAAAGAGGGTGATAGCGTCATTACCTCATATCGGGATCATGGTCATATGTTGGCCTGCGGCATGACGGCTGATGGGGTGATGGCAGAATTAACAGGTCGCCGTGATGGCTATTCACGAGGTAAAGGCGGCTCAATGCATATGTTCAGCTGTGAGAAGAACTTTTTCGGTGGCCATGGCATTGTAGCGGCGCAAGTTCCGATCGGTCTTGGTTTAGCGTTTTCTCATCAATACCGGAATACGGGTGGGGTTTCGCTCACCTATTTCGGTGATGGGGCGATTAACCAAGGGCAAGTCTATGAGAGTTTCAATATGGCAGCGCTTTGGAAACTGCCCGTCGTCTTTATTATTGAAAACAATCAATACGGAATGGGCACTTCGGTTTCCCGTGCCGCCGCAGGGCGAGATCTAGCTGATCGGGGCAAAGCTTATGGGATACCGGGGATGCAGGTTGATGGCATGAATGTTCTTGCTGTTCGAGAGGCCGGAGCAGAGGCCATGGCCTATTGCCGTGATGGCAAAGGCCCGTTTATTCTGGAAATGCAGACCTATCGTTATCGTGGACATTCTATGTCTGATCCTGCGAAATATCGGACGCGAGAAGAAGTCGATGCCATGCGCAAACAGCGTGACCCGATTGATGCGCTGCGCGAAATTTTAATCAATGATGGCGTTGAAAACGATAAAATCAAATCATTGGATACCAAGGTTAAGGCCATTGTCAGCAAGGCTTCGTATTTTGCATTGGAAAGCCCAGAACCTGATGAAGCTGAATTATGGACAGATGTGATCCTTGAAGGGGGCGTATCATGAGCGTCACGATTACTATGCCTGCCTTGTCGCCGACTATGACCGAGGGAAAACTAGCCAAATGGTTTGTTAAAGTTGGTGATGATGTGCGTTCGGGTGATGTTATTGCAGAAATCGAAACTGATAAAGCGATGATGGAAGTCGAAGCCCTTGATGATGGTAAAATTACTGCCCTTGAGGTGGATGAAGGCGAAGACAAGATTGCCGTTGGCTCGACTATTGCGGTTCTTGATACAGGTGAAGAAGTCGTATCAACACCTGATGATGATCAAAAATCAGTATCAGAAACCCCAAACCCTACACCACAACCCTCTGCTCCTGCTTCTAAACCTGCTGAAACGTTTGTCTCAAGTTCATATTCAGGTGCGTTAAGCCCACTTTCGGTTAGAGAAGCGTTGCGCGATGCTATGGCAGAAGAAATGCGCCGTGATGAGAGTGTCTTTCTCATGGGGGAAGAGGTCGGCGAATATCAAGGTGCCTATAAAGTCTCGCAAGGATTGTTGGATGAGTTTGGGGCGCGCCGTGTTGTCGATACCCCGATTACTGAAATGGGGTTTGCTGGATTAGGGGTTGGTGCCGCCTTTGGCGAATTGCGCCCGATTATTGAGTTTATGACCTTTAATTTTGCCATGCAAGCCATCGATCAAATTATTAATTCTGCTGCTAAGACGCTTTATATGTCGGGTGGTCAGATGGGGTGTCCGATTGTATTTCGTGGTCCGAATGGGGCGGCGGCAAGGGTTGCCGCTCAGCATTCGCAATGTTTTGCCAGTTGGTATGCCCATTGCCCAGGGTTAAAGGTTGTGGCGCCATGGTCGGCGGCAGATGCGAAAGGGTTGCTTAAAGCTGCTATTCGTGACCCTAATCCTGTTATTTTTCTCGAAAACGAAGTGCTTTATGGGCAAAGTTTTGATGTCCCTGATGATGATGATTGGCTTGTTCCTATTGGCAAGGCGAATATCGTTCGCGAAGGCACAGATGTCACCATCACGGCCTTTTCCATCATGGTTGGCAAAGCCCTTGAGGCTGCTGAAGTGTTAGCCGCCAAAGGAATTAGCGCAGAAGTCATTGATCTGCGGTCATTAAGACCGCTTGATATCGATACCATTTTGGCCTCAGTGAAAAAGACAAACCGGTTTATCAGTTGTGAAGAAGGCTTTCCTTTTGCTGGAATAGGGGCTGAATTATCAGCCCAAGTCTCGGAAAAGGCTTTTGATTGGCTTGATGCTCCGCCCCTTCGTGTTGCCGGCGCTGATGTGCCTATGCCATATGCCGCTAATCTTGAAGCACTGGCCCTGCCGCAAGTCGATACAATTGTGCAAGCAGCGCTCGAAGTGACCTATCAGAAGGAAAGGGGATAAGCTATGGCGATTATAAATATGCCGGCCTTGTCGCCAACAATGACCGAGGGAAAACTAGCCCGATGGCTGGTGAAAGAGGGCGATACCGTGTCTTCTGGTGATGTGATTGCCGAAATTGAAACGGATAAAGCCTTGATGGAGGTTGAGGCGCTAGATGATGGGGTTATGAGCAGCATTCTTGTTGTCGAAGGCACCGAAGGGGTTGCGGTCGGAACCGCTATCGCTGAAATTCTGGATGAAGGTGAAGAAAGCGCGTTAGGCAAAACACCGCCTGTTGACACAAAACAAGCAAAGACAGCGCCAGTTTCACCACCAGATTCACCACCAGATTCAGCGCCAGTATCAGAAGAAAAATCATCTGAAAACCTGTTACCAGCAAAGCCTCTGCCCAAGCAAGACATGGAAACCGCCCCCCAAGCGTCACCCCAAAAACAAGAAAATAAAGGGGATCGTATCTTTGCCAGCCCATTAGCCAGAAGAATTGCTGAGCAAAAGGGGATAGATCTTTTGAGTGTGGCAGGCACAGGCCCCCATGGCCGTATTATCAAATATGATGTCGAAAACGCTAGCCCGGGGATGACGAAGACTGATACTAGCAAGTTGAGGGCTGTTCCTGCTGACCCATCAGAACAATCCACCCTGATCCCGGTAAGTTCCACGCGCAAGGTGATTGCCTCACGCTTACAGCAATCGATGCAGGATGCTCCACATTTCTATCTGAATATGGATATTGAACTTAATGCGTTGCTAGCGGCAAGAAAGTCTATCAATGGTGCCCAACCTGATGAAGCCAAGGTCACGATCAATGATTTGCTGATCAAATGTGCGGCCGCCTGCCTGATTAAGGTTCCTGAGGTTAATTCCTCATGGGAAGGGGATCATATCAGACAATGGCATCATGCTGATATCGCGGTGGCGGTGGCGCTTGATGGGGGATTAGTAACCCCGATTGTCTGGCAAGCGGATCAGAAATCGCTAACTGCCG
>JAQCJL010000156.1 GCA_027593125.1 Pseudomonadota bacterium
TGGTGCTATTGCGGCAAGTAGGGGCAAAGCCTGTTATCGTGCATGGTGGCGGCCCCCAGATCGGGGCCATGCTGGACAAACTGAACATCAAAAGCGATTTTATCAATGGTCTGCGCGTGACCGATACCGACACAATAGCCGTGGTCGAAATGGTGCTTAGCGGTGCTATTAACAAATCCCTAGTTTCAGCCATTAATGATGCTGGGGCAAAGGCGGTTGGCATCTCTGGTAAGGACGCGGACTTGATCCGTGCAAAGCGGCTTAAAACGGATATTGATCTGGGCTTTGTTGGTGAACCGACAATGGTGGATACTTCTGTTATTAATGCCCTTATTGCTGCAGAATTGATCCCTGTTATCGCCCCATTGGCTCGCGGTAATGAAGGCGAAACCCTAAATATCAATGCTGATACCGTCAGTGGCGCTATCTCTGCCGCTATGCAAGCCACGCGGCTTTTGCTGTTGAGTGATGTGCCAGGGATTATGGATAAAAATGGTCAGGTCATTCCCGAAGTATCGGTTTCTGTGGCTAAACAGCTGATTAAGGATGGCACCATCAGTGGGGGAATGATCCCCAAAGTAGAAACCTGCATTGAGGCCGTTGAAGGTGGCGCCGAGGCAGCTGTCATTCTTGATGGCAGAGAGGCACACGCCGTGTTGGTCGAGCTCTTTACCGAACATGGTATCGGAACTATTATCACCAAAGATGACTAATAATCCATAAGTCCTTTAGTGAAAAAGGCTTGCCTTTTGTTGCAGGCAAAAATTGATTTTAGAGGTGTATGATCATCATGGCGCATATCGATAATAACCCCCCACAATTAGAAGGCATTGATACTTGGATATTTGATTTAGACAATACGATCTATCCTGCTGCCTCACGCTTGTTTGATCAGGTGCGTCATCGGATGACTGATTATATTCAGCATCACTTTTCCCTTGATCGTGACGATGCAAGAACCATGCAAAGAGATTTGTTTCTTCGGCACCGCACCACAATGAAAGGGCTGATGATAGAACATGGCACCGATCCCCATCATTTTATGGATTTTGTCCATGATATTGATCTATCTACCCTTGGCTATGATGCGGCACTTGATGAAGGCATTGATGCCCTGCCTGGGCGTAAAGTTATTTTTACAAATGGGTCTAATCAGCACGCTGAGCGCATCCTTGATGCCTATGGCATCCGGCATCATTTTGATTTTTACTATGATATTTTTTCCGCTAATTATTTGCCAAAACCTGAAATAAAAACTTATGAAGATTTTGTTAAAAAGGCTGATATCAATCCGCGCTCTGCGGTTATGATTGAGGATATGGCAATCAATCTGTTGCCTGCTTATCAGCTTGGCGTAACCACATTATGGCTTGATCATCCTGATGAAGATGTTCCATCCGAAGGAAGAACAGATGATCTGTCGCATATCCATTACATTGCCCGTGACCTTAAACATTTTTTATCTTATACAAATAAATGATGCTCCATCCTGCTTAAGAAAAATCAGATCATCAGATAGGGGACTATTCGCATGACCGATCTTGAAACCATTATCAATGATGCTTGGGAAAAGCGTGATCAAGTATCCGCAAATACCCAAGGCGATATACGTGACGCAGTTAACGATGCGCTAAACCAGCTTGATCGTGGTGAGGCCAGGGTTGCAGAACAACAAAGCCAAGGTAAATGGACAGTCAACCAGTGGCTGAAAAAGGCGGTTTTGCTTAGCTTCCGGCTGAATGACATGGAAACCATCCCAAGTGGCAGCAATTATTCTCGTCAAGGTCAAGCGATGTGGTGGGATAAAGTACCATCAAAATTCGCCGGCTGGAGTGAAGAGGATTTCAAAGCCGCTGGCTTTCGTGCTGTGCCCGGTTGTTATGTTCGTCATTCTGCCCATATCGCCCCTAGCGTAGTGGTCATGCCTAGTTTTGTTAATCTTGGTGCCTATGTTGATAGTGGCACCATGATCGACACATGGGCTACTGTGGGGTCTTGTGCCCAGATTGGGAAGAATGTTCACTTATCCGGAGGCGCCGGTATTGGCGGCGTTCTTGAACCGCTTCAAGCCGGGCCCGTGATTATTGAAGATGATTGCTTTATCGGGGCACGATCAGAAGTCGTTGAAGGCGTTATTGTCGAACGCGGTTCTGTCCTGTCCATGGGGGTATTTATCGGCTCATCCACGAAGATTATCAATCGTGAAACTGGGGAAATACACATGGGCCGGGTGCCAGCCTATTCAGTTGTTGTTCCGGGGTCTATGCCTGGAAAACCTCTGCCTGACGGTTCTGCTGGGCCTCATCTTTCTTGTGCGGTTATCATCAAGCAAGTGGATGAACGCACCCGCTCAAAAACCTCTATCAATGATCTTTTGCGAGACTAGCATCCGATGACTAAAGCCTCTCAAACCGAAAGTGAGCTGGCGATCAAACTGATCCAGTGTCCCTCGGTGACACCTTCAGAAGCCGGAACGCTGGATCTTTTGGCAGAGGTTTTGGGTGCGTTAGGTTTTGCTGTAACCAGACTTCCTTTTGGAAAAGGTGAAGATCGGGTTGATAATCTCTTTGCACGATTAGGCAACGGATCACCGCATTTTTGCTTTGCTGGTCATGTTGATGTTGTGCCTGTTGGGAATCCAGAGGATTGGCAATCCCCACCTTTTGCGGCAACGATCAACAACAATCATATTATTGGTCGCGGTGCGGTTGATATGAAAGGGGCAATAGCCTGTTTTGTTTCTGCTATTACTGACTGGACAAACACCAACCCGTCCTTTGATGGCAGTATCAGCCTTGTGATCACCTGTGACGAAGAAGGCCCTGCTATAAATGGCACGCGCCCTGTCGTGGAATGGCTTAAGGAAACACATCAGATGCCTGATGCTGTTTTAGTGGGGGAGCCAACTAACCCTGAACAGATTGGTGATACCATTAAACATGGTCGGCGCGGATCATTGTCGTGCCACCTTACCGTCATGGGTGAGCAAGGCCATGTAGCCTATCCGCATTTAGCAGACAATCCTCTTCACCGAATGATGCAGATGCTGGCCCCTTTGACCAGTGGCGTTCTGGATGAAGGCAATGAGGTTTTTGATCCTTCAACTGTGGCTATTACCAGCATAGATACTGGTAACGCGGCTGGAAATGTGATCCCAGCCCGAGCAGAAGCAAAGTTTAATATCCGGTTTGGCACTGCCCAAACCGCATCTGGACTAGAGCATTGGCTCCGTGAACATTTTGATAAGGTTAGCGGTCATTATGATGCGGTGTTCCGGTTATCTGCAGAACCTTTTGTAACACCAAATGGCCGTTTCACCGATCTTGTGAAAGTAGCAATTTCTGATGCTACTGGAAAACAGCCGCAGCTCTCTACCTCTGGCGGGACTTCAGATGCGCGGTTTTTTGCTCCATTTACCGAAGTGTTAGAAT
>JAQCJL010000026.1 GCA_027593125.1 Pseudomonadota bacterium
GACATTGCTGATAGGAATTGGTCACGAATTTCTGTCATAACGGCAATCCTCGTTTCTAAACCACGGATATGGTCAAGCAGATGTTATTCTGCCGCCATATCTTTAGGTTCATCAAACCATTGTCTAACTGCGCTGTCACCATGTTTTGTTTCTGCTTCATCGAGGACACGATCTGAAAGATCTGCCCCATCTTTAACAAAGCTAAGTGGACTATCCCAATCAAAATTGCGATAAACTGCACCAAGATGCGCGGTTGGCGGACTTTGGGCAAACAACTGAAAAGTTAGCCGGTGTCCAGCGTAATCAGAGTTCAACAGATCACGCGCATAGGCCATAAGCTTACGCCGATCTTCTGCGATCCATTTCTCATTAATGGTATAGAACTTTTCCATCCATGGACCGGTTTCTTCGGATTCAAAAGAAGCCACATTTGGGGTCACACAAATCTGCCCACCACAAAGCTCGCGAGTCAGATGCATCATTGTTGGTAAATTAGACATAGCGTGATAACGCCCGGTCATTAACAACGACTGATTTGGCATTAACAGGCCTGCTGGGGATTTTTCACCCAAGGCAATTGCCGCTGTTAAATGCGCATTAATACCTTCTCGCCATACCGCCAGCTGAGACATTTTCTCTTGAATTGCTGGTATTTTCTCAAGCCCAGTCTGGCGAATATTAAACATCGCGGTGCCGATCATTTGATCAGCCTGTTTCAAGGTTCGCTGAACAAAGGCAAAAGCCGAATACCGGTGCAAAGTGGCACGAATAAAAGTAGCCGCCTTTGTATGGCGATAGAACAACACATTTTCCCAAGGCACGAGGACATTATCAAAAATGACCATGGTGTCTACTTCATCAAATTTATTTGATAGAGGATAATCCCGGTGATCAGAGCGTGGACAACCCCCACGCGCACCAGCAAATCCAGTGCGGCAGATAAACTTCAGGTTAGGGGAGTTCAAATCACAAATAAACCCAACAGCATAATCTGAAAGGGCGCTATCACCCCAATTCGCAATCGTTGGCTTTGTAAAGGCCTGATTAGCATAAGCGGCGGCGGTTTCAAATTTAGCCCCGCGCACAACAATACCAGCATCGGTTTCCTTTACCACATGAAGCAGCATATCTGGGTCTTGATCTTGAGGCGCCAAAGACCGATCACCTTTAGGATCCGTATTCGCAGAGACATGAAAAGGGTCTTCTTTTAAGACCTTAAAGATATGGTTTTCAATATTCTTTGAAAATTGGGGGTCAACCTCATTTAGCACATCCTGACCATCATAGAGCGACCACATCTCACCCACGGTTTCATCACCTACACGGGTAACAACGCCGCCCACATCCTCGAGCACAGCATCAGTTGCACGGCGTTTGTCCCACCAATCTTGTTGGGTGAAGGGCAAAGCATTTCCGATCGCGTTGACCTCATCGCCATCCCGGGTCGTCATAATGTCGCGAGTGGCTTCTTCATGCGCCATATCGTAGATACGCGCCCGAATATCAACCAAGGGTTTGAACATAGCATGTGTGGTCACATCGTTAACGCGCTTACCATCCATGTAAACTTCACGGTTGCCGCGAATCGAATCTTTATATTCATTTCCTGTTCTGATCATAGTGCTGTCCTCATCTCTGACATAATCATAAGCCTTATTTTGAAAAAGACTGGCCATTAGGCAAGCATGAATATTCAATCTATTAGTTAGTTTATACCTAATTTACAGATGATGAAATTAGTTTTTAATGAGGATCAGACAAACATGATAAAATAAGATGTGATAATAACCCCACACTTGCCATCAGCATGACTTTTATGCACCATGGCAAAAATCATGAAGGCAGGGAATATGACAGACACACACGCTATTGATATTGTTTCCGTTACCAAAGTATATCCACATCGCACTGACCCTGTAGTGGCATTAGACAATATAAGCTTTTCAATCGGTGATAATGAGTTTTTCACCCTGCTAGGGCCATCAGGTTGCGGCAAGACCACCTTGCTGCGCATGATTGGCGGTTTTGAAGATATTACAAAAGGTCAGATTTTGTTGTTTGGTGATGACATCAGTAGGCTGCAGTCAAACCAAAGGCCGGTGAATACCGTGTTTCAGCAATATGCCTTGTTTCCACATCTGACCGTTTATGAAAATGTGGCTTTTGGCCTAAAGCGGCTTGGGCGTGATACAGATTTTATTAAAACCCAAACCCATGCCATGCTGGAATTGATCCGTATGGCGGAGTTTGCAGAGCGCAAACCATCACAACTTTCCGGTGGGCAACAGCAAAGGGTTGCGCTGGCACGTGCGCTTGCGCCGCAACCAAAGGTGTTACTTTTGGATGAACCTTTATCTGCGCTTGACTTGAAACTTCGCCAAGCGATGCGAGAAGAGTTAAAAGAGATTCAAAAACACACTGGTATCACGTTTATTTTTGTCACCCATGACCAAGAGGAAGCCTTAACCATGTCTGACCGCATCGCAGTCATGAGCAATGGTCAAGTTCAACAAATTGGATCACCAAAAGAAATCTACGACAATCCCACTAACATCTTTGTTGCTAATTTTATTGGTGAGGCCAACATCCTCAAAGCTAAGGTTACCGGCCCAGAAAAGTCACCGGCCAAAGCTTCAAAAGCAAAAGCTTCGAAAGCCCAAGCAGCGGCAAAAGACCAAGTCAAACTTTGTGTTGATCTGGAATGCGGCATTAAAGGTTTGAATATTTTCTCTCAATCTCAGTTTCAAAAAGGCAAGCAGATCAATGTGATGATCAGGCCAGAGCGCATTCAGATTAAACCCCTTTCCCGTGGGCGCGGTAAGGTGAATACGGTAGGTGGTACGGTCAAAAGCATTTCTTATCTTGGCACAGATACCCAAGTGCAATTGCTGCTAGATGATGGGGAAAGCTTACTGGCAAGATTACAGAACACCATTGATGCCACCTCAAGTTTTGGGGTTGGCAATAAGGTGGAAATCACTATTCCAGAAATTGCTATCAGGGCGTTGTCAGAATAATGGCAGGTTGGATCACAAAAGGTGGCAACGGTGCCCAAACGTCCATTGTTGATGGCAAGCAGCATATTTTGTTGATGCCCGCATGGTTTGTGATTGGCATTTTGCTGGTCATCCCTGTTCTCGTGATGTTGATTTACTCATTCCTCACCCAAGATTTCAGAGGCGGAGTGATATGGGAGTTCACGCTAGAGGCGTATGATCAGTTTTTTATCGATCGCGGCCTTTTTGGGGATGAACCAGCCCGCATTGAATGGACTTATCTTGGCATTTTCTGGCGGTCTTTTTTGCAAGCCCTATTTGCTATGGTGTTCTGCTTTCTCATTGGTTTTCCAACCGCATATTTCATTGCTACACGCGCCCCAAAGTCACGCTCATTCTGGCTGTTTCTCATCACCATCCCTTATTGGGTCAATTTGTTGATCCGGACAGTTTCGATGAAATTTCTTATCCGTGATACTGGCCCTCTTAACAATTGGCTTATGTCGTGGGGGGTGATTGATGATCCGATCAGCATGATCAATACTAATTTTGCTATCCAGCTTGGCCTTTTTTATTCTTACTTGCCATTCATGGTATTACCAATTTACGCCTCTATCGAACGCTATAATTTTGCTTTATCTGAGGCGGCGGCTGATCTCTATTCCAATCGCTGGACAACGCTGTTTAAGGTGGTAATCCCAGCGGTTAAACCTGGCATTATCGCCGGATGCATTCTGGTCTTTATTCCTAGCCTTGGGGCTTTCCTTGCGCCAGATCTATTGGGCGGGGCCAAGAATTTTATGATCGGCTCATTGGTCGAAGAACAATTCAAAGGGCAGTCAGGGGACTGGCCATTTGGGGCGGCAGTATCAATGATTCTTTTGACGATTATCATGATTATCCTTCTGTTTTATGCCCGTGCCCAGAGCCGGGACAACAACGGAGGGCATTAAGATGGCAAAAACCTCACAACGCATCAGTTGGTATCCTGGCTTTAGGGAAATGGCCTGGCTTTGCCTGATTATTCTCTATGCGCCGCTTATCATTGTCATGGTCTATTCGTTTAACAATTCCCCTTCTATTACGGTCTGGAAAGGTTTTAGCCTTGTTTGGTATAATGAGGTGTTTTTCGGACCTGAGGCAGGGAAGTTTAAACAGGCTACAGTCAATTCACTGACAATTGCCATTTTAGCGGCCGTGACCTCAACCGTGATTGCCACCCTATCTGCGCTTGCAATGATAAGGGGGCGCGCTTTTCGTGGGCAAGCGGTTACCTTTGGGTTGATTAATTTGCCCCTCATGGTGCCAGAAATTGTGACCGCAGTAGCTACATTAATCTTTTTTGCCTCTATTGGGTTTGAAAGAGGCCTGCTGAGTATTCTGCTAGCGCATATTGTGTTTTGTATTCCCTTTGCTTATTTGCCTATTGCTGCACGCCTACAAGGCATTTCAAATGTTTATGAACAGGCCGCACGCGATCTATACGCCACACCCGGTCAGACCTTTCGGTTAATCCTCTTTCCCATGATGTTGCCAGGGATTTTATCTGGCTTTTTGCTTGCCTTTATTATTTCACTAGATGATTTTATCATCACTAATTTTGTGAAAGGAGCAGGGGTAGAAACTCTCCCTACCGCTATTTTTGGCGCTGTAAAACAGGGAATTAAGCCGAATATTATGGCGATCTCAACCCTCATGTTAGCCGCTTCTATTCTGTTGGTAACGATTTCATATCTGATTAGCCGCATGGGCAATAATCGCGATTAATGCAAAACCGTTCATGCCAATTTGTAATTAGTTACTTTCTAATCAGTGCTTAATTAAATTTTCTTTTTCCAAATCGCACATTCAGATAAGGTAAAGAATGAAATTTGGAGTCGATATTCCGTCAGGCATCCAAAACATCTAATTATGGAGGAAATAATGCGTAAAATTACTATGTCACTAGGGGCTGCGGCATTAGCTATGTCATTTGCCCAATCTGCGGCGGCAGAAAAACTGACCGTCTATCATTGGTTTGAATATATTCCACAAGAATTGCTGAATGAGTTCACTGCCGAAACAGGCATTGAAGTGGTTATGGATACCTATGATTCTAACGAGGCTTTATTTGCTAATTTGAAGGCCGGCGGGCTAGGCAGCTATGATGTTGCTGTACCCGGGGATTACATGGTCAAAATTATGAATGACGAGGGTATGTTGGATACCTTTTCTCCATCTGAATTGAAAAACTTTGGTAACATTATGGACCAATGGTTGGATGTTGATTTTGATATGGGACGCAAAAGCTCCATTCCTTATCAGTGGGGTTCAACCAGTTTCATGGTAGACCGTGATGTCTATTCTGGAAATATCCGCACCACAGACATTATTTTCAATCCACCCAGCGAGCTAAAAGGTAAAATCAATATCCTTGATACAGCTGGGGAAACCTTGGCTTTTGCCTCACTGCATATGGGTTTCCCTCAGTGTTCATCCGACCGTGCCCAGCTCAAAGAGCTTAGCGAGATGCTAGAAACTGCAAAGGCTGATTGGGCGTCTTTCAATTCTGATGGTGCCAAGGATGTGTTGTCATCTGGTGATGCCGCTGCAGGCATGATCTGGAACGGGTTTGGCGCCAAAGCAAGGGCTGAGCGTGCAAGCCTAGAATATTCCTATCCTGATCAAGGTTACATTGTATGGATGGATAATGTGGTGCTTTTAAAAGACGCTCCTAACCGCGAAGCGGCGTTGAAGTTCATGGACTTCTTGCTTGAGCCAGAAAACGCAGCTGCCGTAACCAACTATGCGCGTTACACCGCAGGCGTTAAAGGCGTTGAGGCATTCCTTGATCCAGAACTGGTAACCTCACCTGAAAACAATCCTCCTGCTGATGCTCCTGCAGGAACCTTTATCGAGGTTTGTGCCCCAGAAACACAGGCGCTTTATGACGCCATCTGGACACAACTGAAAAAATAATCTTTGGGAAGGCTCTGGTAACGGAGCCTTCCTCACCCTTATCGCGGTTCTTATGACAAAAGCCTTTCCTTTTCTGTCCGCTGTTGAAATCAAGAATGGTATCGTTAATGCCAGTCTTGATCCCGTTTCCCTTATTACCGAATGCCTAAAGCGATGTGAGCAGGTTCAAGCCAAGCTCAATCCCTTTACTGCGATTTATCATGATGATGCGCTAGCCCAAGCAGAGGCTGTGAAAACGCGCCTTAACACTGGCGCCAAGCCGCGTCTGATGGAAGGCATCCCCGTTGCGATAAAAGAGTTCACCCCGATAAAAGGCAAGCGCACAACACGCGGTTCTGCCGCGCTTGAACATCATATTGCTGATAACCAACCGATTTTGGTGCAAAGGCTGATTGCGGCCGGCGCAATTATTGTTGCCCGAACCACAACGCCGGAGTTCGCCCATTCCAGTTTCACCCGCTCACCCTTATTTGGCCATACCCTAAACCCTTTTGATCCAGAACGCTCAAGCGGCGGATCATCTGGCGGGGCAGGCGTTGCCGTCGCCACGGGATGCGTTCCTATTGCCGAAGGCACAGACATGGGCGGCTCAGTTCGTATTCCAGCGGCTTTTTGCGGTGTCTTAGGATTAAAGCCCAGCCATGGCCGTATCCCCATGGATATTCTTTCCACCGTGTTTGATACTATTTCGCATTTTGGGCCATTAGCCCGCAGCATGGATGACCTGACGCTTTTTATGCAAGCGGTTGAAGGGCCTGATGATGCTGATATTTTAAGCCAGATGACGCCTTTACCGCTTGACGATAAGGCCGATGTCAAAGGTCTTCGCATCGCCGCCAGCGTGGATTTGGGATGCTTTCATGTTGATCCGGAAATTGCCCGAAACTTTCATGCCAGCCTTGATGCGTTAGCAGAGGCTGGGGCTATCATCACGCCGGTTGAGATAGGCTTTACCCCTGCCATGGTTGATGCTTGGTATGATTATTGGTGTGTCTATCTGGCGGCGGCAGTCGAAGATTTGCTGGATGAGCACAGGGAAAAAATGGATCCTGATTTTCTAGAACTGGTGGATCGTGGCTTAACAATGAGTGCGATTACCTTTCGCCGGCTTGATGAAATCCGGACCCAGCAATGGCACCATTTTCTGCAAGCAATGACCGAACAAGATGTGTTGGCCTGCCCTACTATGGCCCTGCCTCCACCGCCAATAACAGATAAAGAAGCAAACTACACTAATGTGGATGCTGACGGAAAACTGCATGGTCTAGATATGACTTGCCTTTTTAATTCCATTGGCCAATGCCCAGCGTTAAGCGTTCCTAATGGAATGACAGCAACCGGATTACCAACAGCTATTCAACTCGTAGGTCGGCGATTTGATGACGCCACACCTTTGCGCATTGCTCGTGCTTTAGAACAGCTCTGCCCTTGGTTGCCTAGCCTTGAGAAACTCAACACTACATTATTTGATGCGTAAGTGATCACCACAGATGTTTGGGGGAAATCATGCCACTTGATCCAGAGAACAAACCAAAAAGTCGTTATGATATTCTGTTTGAACCTATGCCAATTGGCCCTGTGGTTGCGAAAAACCGTTTTTATCAAGTGCCACATTGCAATGGGGGCGGCTATCGTGACCCCTCTGCCGTAGCAGAAATGCGCCGGGTAAAGGCTGAAGGAGGCTGGGGGGTGGTATTCACCGAACAGGTTGAAATTCACCAAACCAGTGAAATTGCCCCATTTATCGAATTGCGGCTTTGGGAAGATAAAGATATGCCTATGCTGGCAAAAATGGCTGAAGCCATCCATAGCTATGATGCCTTGGCAGGGATTGAACTGGCATATTCAGGCATTAACGGGCCTAATCTTTACACCAAAGAAGTGCCCTTAGCCGCAACAGGTGGGCCTATCCTGACTTTTACCTCAGACCCTGTGAACGCCCGAACGCTGGATAAATCCGAAATTCGGGATGTGCGGCGTTGGTATGTCAACGCAGCTAAGCGGTCACGAGATTGCGGGTATGATCTGGTCTGCCTTTATGGCGCACATGGCTTTGGGATTATTCAACATTTCCTCTCGCGGACGACAAATAAACGAAATGATGAATATGGCGGCAGTCTGGAAAACCGAAGCCGTTTTATGCGCGAAGTGGTTGAAGATATCCGCGAGGCCGTAGGCGATACCATGGGCATTACCATTCGCCTGTCTTTGGATGAAGCCTTTGATGAACTCAGCTTTTCTAATAGCGAAGTACGCGAATGCATTGATATGCACGGGGATTTACCTGATCTGTGGGATTTAGCCCATGGCACATGGGAAAATTGCTCTGCTACCTCACGCTTTAAAGACGAAGGGGCGCAAGAAGACCTGATCCGCGGCATCAAAGACCTCACCAGCAAGCCTGTGGTTGGGGTTGGGCGCTTTACTTCACCTGATGCCATGGTTCGCCAAATCAAATCTGGCGTGCTTGATTTCATTGGTGCGGCTCGTCCTTCTATCGCTGATCCCTTCTTGCCGAAAAAAGTAGCCGAAGACCGCATTGAGGATATCCGTGAATGCATTGGCTGTAATATTTGTGTCACGGGTGATTTCACGATGTCGATCTCACGCTGCACTCAAAACCCCAGCTTTATGGAAGAATGGCGCAAAGGATGGCATCCTGAAAACAAGCCTCCAAAAGGTGACAGCCAGTCCGTTTTGATTATCGGCTCTGGCCCTGCTGGTCTTGAAGCGGCGCGAATGCTTGGGGGGCGGGGCTATGAAGTGGCTTTAGCTGAGGCAAGTGGTGATCTTGGTGGGCGGGTTGCAAAAGAACGGCTTTTACCTAATCTGGCGGCATGGGGACGGGTCATGGATTATCGCCTGGGTCAGATTGAACCCTTGGCCAATGTTTCTATTTACCGGGAAAGCGCGTTAACGGCCGAAGATGTGTTGAGTTTTGGTTTTGAACATGTCTGTGTTGCTACTGGTGCACACTGGCGGCGCGATGGCACAGCAAGGGCAAGGCTTATCCCTCTTGATATTGATAACAATATGCCACTCTTTACCCCTGATGATATCATGACAGGAAAAATGCCCGAGGGGCATGTCGTGATTTATGATGATGATCATTACTATATGGGCGGAATTCTAGCCGAAAAATTGTATCAAGCCGGATGCCAAGTAACGTTAATCACCCCCGCAACCAAAGTGTCAGAATGGACAGTGAATACGCTTGAGCAGGAAAAAATCCAACAGCGTGTCATGGAAATGGGGATTACCGTTATGACATCACATGCCCTTAACGCCGTGAAAACAGATCATGTTGTGACGGCTTGTGCCTATACCGGCCAAGAAAAGGAATATCGCGCTGATGCGGTGTTGATGGTAACCGCCAGAGATGGCGAAACCGGATTATGGCAAGACCTAAAACAGCGGCAAGGCGAATGGCTAGACGCTGGAATAAAATCCGTCAAATTGATTGGGGATGCCGCCGCGCCTGCGCCTATTGCTTGGGCCACCTATGCTGGACATCGCTATGCTATGGAAATGGATGCCCCATCTGATAAAGGGGATGATCCTGTATTTCGCCGTGAAGTTGCTCAGCTTGATAACAGCTAAAAGATGATGAAAGGGATAAACCATGGATATTATCTATACAGATAAACACCGTCTCCGTGCCGCCAAAACCGAACTCTATGGCGGGGAATTGGTGCCGCCTTTTGAATGCCCGGAACGCATGGATTATATCTTAGAAGCGATTGCTGAAAAATCCCTTGGACCTATCATAGCGCCTGATGAAAACCCAACATTAGGGGCTAATGCGGTTGCCACCATTCATGATGCTGGCTATTTGGCCTTTCTTGATACGGCGTGGGAAGAATGGGAAGCGGCAGGCATGAAAGGGGAAATGATCCCTACGGTTTGGCCATCACGTTCTATGCCATCGACACATATCCCCGATTTTATAGATGGAAAATTGGGCTATTATGCTTTGTCTTGCGAAACCTCCATCGCCAAGAACACGGTTGAGGCTGTCTATGCCTCTGCCCAAGTGGCATTAACGGGCGCAGAGATGATTGCATCCGGCAAAAACCACTTGGCTTTTTCGCTTTGCCGCCCACCTGGGCATCACGCCTCACGCGATCAATTTGGTGGATATTGCTTTATCAATAACGCGGCGATCGCGGCACAGCATATGCGTGATCATGGCGCAAAACGCGTTGCCATTTTGGATGTTGATTTCCACCACGGCAACGGCACGCAGGCCATTTTCTATGATCGGGATGATGTGCTTTTCTTATCTCTGCATGGTGACCCTAATGATGCTTTCCCCCATTTCTTAGGACATAAATCTGAAACCGGACATGGCGCTGGTGATGGCTATAATATCAATTATCCCATGCCGCCTAACACCCCTTATTCGGTTTGGGGTGATGCCCTGAATCATGCCCTTACTGCTATCCGCGATTATGCGCCTGACAGTTTGGTCGTATCGTTTGGCGCGGATACCTTTGAAAATGACCCGATCAGTTTCTTTAAGCTGAAAAGTACAGATTATATTGATATGGGCAAGCGGATCACTGCATTGGGACTGCCTACGCTGACCGTGATGGAAGGCGGTTATGCGGTCCGTGATATTGGCACCAACACCGTCAACTTTCTTATTGGAATGGAGAATAGGTCATGATCCGTATCGCCATCTCGCAAATGGAATGTGGCTGGGATAGCGCCGCTAATCTGGATCGTGCTGAGGAATTGATACGCGAGGCCGCAGCCAAAGGCGCTAATATTATCTTGTTGCAAGAGCTGTTTGCTAATGTGTATTTCTGCCCTGAACAGAAAAAAGACTATTTCGCCTATGCCCATGCCGCAGATGACCATCCGTTTCTAGGGCGGTTTAGTGCATTAGCCAAAGAGCTTGGTGTTGTCTGCCCTATCAGTTTTTTTGAAAAAAGCCAAAACGCCTATTTCAATTCAGTCATGATGATTGATGCTGATGGTACACAGATGGGGCTTTATCGAAAGACCCACTTGCCCCAAGGCCCCGGGTATGAGGAAAAGTTTTATTTCAACCCTGGTGATCTTGGCTTTCGTGTTTGGGATACCGCCTTTGGTAAGGTTGGCGTCGCAATCTGTTGGGACCAGTGGTTTCCAGAGGCGGCACGAATTATGGCCTTGCAAGGCGCAGATATTCTGCTTTATCCCACGGCCATTGGCTCAGAGCCTAATGATCCTTCGCTGGATTCCAGTGGCCATTGGCAACGCACCATGCAAGGGCATGCAGCCGCCAATATGGTCACATTGGCAGCCAGCAATCGCGTTGGTAATGAGACCGTTGGGGGAATTGATATGCGTTTTTATGGACAATCCTTTATTGCAGATCATACCGGAAAGATGATCGCGGAATGTAAAGACAACACCAATATTGTTGCTACCGCGGATGTGGATATCGAAGCTATGCGTTTAGAAAGGGCCAGTTGGGGATTATTCCGTGATCGGCGACCTGAATGCTATAACGGCATCTTGTCCTTATCTTAATCGTTTCTTAGACTCGGCCAACCACTTTACGCTTTGCCCCGGCTTTTTCTGCCATCACGCAAATCCAGTCATGGGCGATATTTGCCGCTGCCATGGCGGTAATATCCGCATGATCATAAGCGGGTGAGACCTCTACTAAATCCATGCCAATCATATTAAGGGGCGTTAAGCCGCGCACCAATTCTAAGGCTTGCCAAGTGGCTAACCCGCCCGGAACAGGTGTTCCCGTGCCAGGGGCAAAAGCAGGATCAAGGCAATCAATATCAAAACTGATATAGGCAGGATGATCCCCTACCCGTTCCATAATCGCCTCAAGCGTTGCCGGAATACCATTTCGATGAACCCACGGACTGGTTAAGATTTCTATGCCATGGGCGGAATCGTTCCATGACCGCAACCCAACCTGAATAGAACGGGTGGGATCAATGACACCTTCTTTTAAGCCTTGTAAAAACATAGAGCCATGATTCAGAGGAGAGCCGCCATCTTCCCATGTATCCGAATGAGCATCAAATTGCACTAAGGCTACTGGCCCATGTTTTTCGGCATGGGCACGAATTAACGGCAAAGCCACAAAATGATCTCCGCCAAAAGTCAGCATTTTGCAATCATGAGACAAAATTGATCTGGCGTGATTGGTGATCGCATCTGGGATGCTTTGCGGGTTATGCGGGTCAAGCGCACAATCGCCATAATCCACTACCGCAAGGGTATCAAAGGGATTAAAGCCAAACGGAAAGGCATCCAAACTGGCCAATTCCGTTGATGCTGCACGAATAGCCCTTGGGCCAAAACGTGTCCCCGGACGATTAGTCACCGCCCCATCAAAAGGAATTCCACTAACCACCAGATCAATACCATCAAGGTCACGGCTATATTTCCGGCGCAGAAAACTTAACGCACCAGCATAAGTCATCTCATGCTTTGTGCCTTTGATCTGCTCTTTCAAAAACGCTTGATCAGAGTCATTGTAATCCATAACGCTATCCTATCTATGCTTATCCCAATGACAATTATGCGAGATGAAGAGTCTTTAAAGCATCATCAAGCGCATCACCAAGAATGCGGATAACCTCATCAATATCTGCCCGAGTAAAGGTCAAAGGCGGTGACAATATCATCCCATCACGCACCGCACGAACCATCAATCCACGAGCAATAGCATGATCACGAACAACACAGCCAGCATGACCCTGATTTGAGAAATGCTTAGGCCCTTCACGGCTTTCCACCAATTCTACTGCCGCTAGCAAGCCTAGGCTTCTGACCTCACCTACCATGGGGTGATCTGCTAACCGCTGAATGGCTTGGTTAAAATAGGGGCCAGTGTCTGTCCGCACCCGTTCAATCATGCCTTCGCTTTCAATCAGATTAAGGTTAGCAAGTGCGACTGCCGCCGCCACCGGATGGCCTGAATAGGTAAAGCCGTGATAAAACTCACCACAATCATCAATCAGGCGTTCAGCAACCCTATCCCCGACCAACACAGCCGACATCGGCTGATAGCCTGAGGTCAGCCCTTTTGCTGTCGCCATCAGATCCGGCTTGAGGTTATAGGTTTGGCTTGCAAACCACTGCCCTGTGCGGCCATAACCTGTAATCACCTCATCCGCGACGAAAAGAATATTATGGCGTCTGCAGATGTCCTGTATCCGATCAAAATAGCCTGCTGGCGGAATGATCACCCCACCTGCACCCTGAATAGGTTCAGCAACAAAAGCCGCCACATTATCAGCCCCAAGCTCTTGGATGTGTTCCTCTAGCCAGCCTGCCGAGACATCAGCAAAGGTCTGTTCATCCATATTGCCTTGATAAAGGAACCCATAAGGGGGGCGAATATGGGAAAAATCAGGCAGGCGGCAAGCTTGCTCATGCATTCCGCTCATACCGCCCATGCTTGCTGCAACCATTGTGCTTCCGTGATAGCCATATTCGCGGCTAATCATGATACGTTTTTGCGGCTTTCCTTCTAGCGCCCAGAAATGCCGCACCATGCGAACGATGGTATCATTAGCTTCAGACCCTGAGTTGGCATAAAACACATGGTTAATGCCATCAGGTGCGATATCGGTCAGCCGTTTGGATAATTGCGCCGCAGGTTCATTGCTGGTCTTAAAAAAAGTATTGTAATAAGGCAGTTTGTGAAGCTGTTCGATAGCCGCATCAATCAATTCTTTACGACCATATCCAACATTAACGCACCATAGCCCAGCCATACCGTCAAGAATGCGATTTCCATTGCTGTCATAGATATAATGGCCTTCCGCATGAGTAATTATGCGAGTGCCTTCCTTTTGCATCTGACCATAATCAGTAAAGGGATGCATATGATGGGCAATATCTGTTGCAACGAGGGGGTCGAACTGCGGATTTTCCATTTTTCATACCTTATGTTATTTGCCAAAAATGAAATCATTTGTGCTATCAAGATGAAAACCTTATGATTCAATATCGTATTCAAATCGCTTGTTGAAAAAGCAGAATTTCATCATGACACAATTACTGAAAACACTCACCAAAAATTTTCCAAATCTTGATACCATTACAGCAATGTTTGCAGACTCCAACGGCATGATGCGCGGTAAGGTTCTGCCTGCGGATGCGCTTGAAAAACTCATCACTGAAGGGGTGCTTCTGCCTGCAAGTGTCTATGGCACAGACGCCACTGGCGAGTCCGTCGCGGAAACCGGTTTAGTTTGGGATACTGGGGATGAAGATTTCCCCTTTCATGTGGTTAAGGACAGCTTTCATGATTTGAGCGATGGAAACGGTACCGATGCCGCCTGTCTGATACAGATGATGACCAATGATGGCACCCCCCATCATCTTGACCCAAGAAGCATATTGGCAAAGGTCGTCGACAGACTGAACGACATGGGGTTGCATCCTGTTATTGCCCCAGAGCTAGAGTTTTATTTGATTGACCGGCAACTTGATGATCTTGGAATGGGGCAATATGCCCGCATCCCGATTTCTGGTGAAACACAACCGACCAATCAAATCTATGGCATTGAAGCCTTTGATGAGTTTTCCGATGTGGTCAGTGATATTCGGCGCACCTGTCTGATGGCAGGGGTGCGCGCAGATACGGCGATCACCGAATATGGCCGTGGCCAGTATGAAATTAATATTCTGCATAACGATGATGCCTTGCGTGCGGCGGATGAAGCCGCTTTATTGCGCTATCATGCGCGGCGGATTGCCAGGCGTCATGGTCTGGACACCACCTTTATGGGCAAGCCTTTTGCTAACGATACCGGCAGCGGATTTCATCTCCATGTCAGCTTATGGGATGATAAGGGCAATAACATAATGGCGGAAAAAGACGGTGACGATCCGACCTCAAACCCGTTGCTCCGCTATGCTGTTGGCGGCATGGCAAAATATCTAGCAGATAGTTTTGCGGTATTTGCCCCTAATGCTAATGCGTGGCGGCGGATGTTGCCGGGGCATTATGCCCCTGTTGATCGCAGTTGGGGGATCAATAACCGCACGGTGAATTTCCGCGTGCCTTCGGGTAATTCAAAATCACGGCGGCTAGAACATCGGGCGTCTAGTGCTGATATCAACCCTTATTTGACCACTGCGCTTATTCTAGCGGCGATGGCCGAAGGCATTAAACATCAGATTTCACCACCAGAAATGACCAAGGCTAACGCCTATGATACCCCTAATCGGGACGGGCTACCAAACACATGGGCAGAGGCTATCCAGTTGTTCCGTGACAGTGATTTCATTAAAAATTGGCTTGGCGAAGAATATACCAAAGTCTATGCCGCGACCAAAGAATATGAACGCAATACCTTTGCTGCTAATGTCACTGCATTAGAGTGGAGCTGGTATCGCTAGCTGATGCGTAGCGAATAAATCTCAGCCAAGCATTGCCCTTATTCTAAGTTTCCTTATACTTCTTCTGTGACGGCAGATACGAAAGGAATTGGGATTATGTCATATGATGTTGCGATAATTGGTGCTGGTCATAACGGGTTAACCGCCGCAGGTTATCTGGCGGCAAAGGGGCTTAAAGTCGTCATGTTGGAACGGCGTGATGTTATTGGCGGTGCCGCCGTAACCACAGAATTCAGCCCCGGTTTTCGTAATTCTGAGTTTTCTTATGTTGTCAGCCTGCTAGATCAGTTGGTGATTAAAGACCTTGATCTAAAACGCTTTGGGCTTGAGGTCATTACCCGTGAAGGATCATCGATCACTGTTGACGGTGAACAAGCGTTATGGATGCCGAACGATACCAAAGAAGCAATCCGTGAGATAGCCAAGTTCTCAACCCATGACGCCAAGCAATATGAACGCCTTGACGATATCCTAGATGCTATCACCGAAAGCGTTCGAAGCCTGATGCGTTCTACGCCCTATAACCTGTCGCAATCGATGGTTAGCCAGCTTGGTGATCTTTGGAAATCTGGGCGTATTCTTTCAAAACTGCCTCTTGATTTGCGCACCCATCTGACAGAATTAATGACAAAGTCAGTTGCTGATTATCTCAATGGTTGGTTTGAAAGCGATATCCTTAAAGGCACCATGGCCTATAGCGGCAGTGTTGGTAATTTTGCCTCACCCTATCACCCCAGCACGGCATATGTGTTGCTTCATCACCATTTTGGTCAAGCTAATGGCAAAAACGGGGCATGGGGACATGCGCGCGGAGGAATGGGGGCAATCACTAAAGCAATGGCCGCTTCTGCCCGCGACCGCGGCGTTGAGATTAAAACCAATAGTGAAGTATCCGAAGCCATTCTAGAGGGCGACCGGATCACTGGCTTGCGGTTAAGCAATGGGGATGAGATCAAAGCGAAAGCCGTATTAGCAAATTGCCACCCTCAGATTTTGTTTGGACGTATCATCAACCATGATGCCCTAACCCCTGATTTCAGTCGCAGAATTAAAGGCTACCGTTCTGAGTCTGGCAGTTTCAGAATGAATGTGGCGCTTAAAGAGCTGCCTCAATTTACCGCTCTCAAAAACAGCAAAACACCGCCAGAACTCATGCTTAATGGGTCTGTTAATATCATGTCTTCGGTTGGCTACATCGAAAAGGCATGGCGCGATGCTATGGATTTTGGGTGGGCACGCGAACCTGTGATTGAAATGTGCATTCCTAGTCTTCTGGATGACAGCCTTGCCCCCAAAGGCCAACATGTAATGAGCCTGTTCTGTCAGCATTTTCGCCGTGAGCTTCCTGATGGAAGAAGCTGGGACGATGCCAGAGACAAGGCGGCAGACACTGTAATAGCAACAGTAGAAAAACACGCCCCAGGTTTTGCAAAGAGCATCATCGCAAAACAAATCAATTCACCCCTAGATATTGAAAGAAAACTCAACATGATTGGTGGCGACATCTTCCATGGCGCTCTTCATGCTGATCAGCTCTATTCGATGCGGCCTGTGGTTGGGGCGGCGAATTACCGGATGCCGATCAAGGGGTTGTATCTTGGGGGGTCTGGCGCGCATCCCGGTGGCGGCGTCTCTGGCCTGCCAGGACGCAATGCCGCTCGTGAGATGCTGAAAGACCGCCGGAAATGGGCCTAACGGGGACTTGCCGCGGCACATCCCTTTAAGATTGGAGTAATATCTCTACCTTAGCTGTAAAAGCATGACCAAGGGCAATATGACATTCTTGGATATGCATGGTCGACTGACTAGGCACAGCAATTAGGATATCCGCAACAGAGGCAAGTTTGCCGCCGCCCTCGCCTGTCATGGCAATCGTGGTGATGTCATGTTCACGAGCATAGGCCATAGCCTTTTCGACATTTACCGAATTGCCGCTTGTGGAAATCCCGATCAGAACATCCCCAGGTTTGCCAAGGGCTTGTACCTGTCTTTCAAAAACGCCTTCGAAGCCAAAATCATTGGCATAGGCTGTCAAAAATGAAGTGTCCGTGGTCAGCGCTAACGCGGCCAGACCAGGGCGAGGGCGACGATGATCAAGTGTTGCTACAAACTCTGCGGCTAAATGTTGAGCATCACCAGCAGAACCACCATTCCCACAAAGCATGAGCTTTCCCCCTGACCGCAAACTAGACGCTATCGCCATGGCCGCCTTTTCAGTGGCCTCTGCACAGGTATCTGCGGTTTGTTCTTTCACCGCGGCGGATGCTAATAGATGATCACGAATATGCATAGATTTACCCTTATCTCTAGCGATAATACCCTTATGCTAGTTATATGTTGATGGCTTCATGCGGCCAATATTGACTAAATTAAGCCCTGCCTCAACGATAGCGTCTGGATCATAAATATTGCGTAAATCGACAATCAACCGACCAGACATCTTGTCAGCTAGACTAATTGGGGAAATGGCCCGAAACTCATTCCATTCTGTCACAATCACAACGATATCAGCACCGGTGATCGCTGTTTCAGCACGATCACAATATTCAACCTCATCTGGCAAAAGCGGTGCGGCCTGTGCCATAGCGGCAGGATCATAAGCTTTAATCTTGGCCTTTTGATCTAGCAGTTGCGGTATAATATCCAGCACTGGGCTATCCCGCATATCATCTGTTTCCGGTTTAAAAGCAAGGCCAAGGATTGCAATAGTTTTGCCAGACACCTCCCCGCCTGCCGCGGCTATAATCCGTTTGCCCATGCTTTGCTTTCGCGTAGCGTTATAACGCACCACATCTTCAACAATGCTCACAGGGGCGCCAAATTGACTGGCGGTGCGCACTAAGGCTTGCGTATCTTTGGGAAAGCATGAACCACCATAACCTGGCCCAGGATGCAGAAACTTTGACCCAATGCGTTTATCCAGCCCCATGCCTTTAGCAACATCATGCACATCAGCACCAATTTTCTCACACAGATCTGCCATCTGATTAATAAAGGAAATTTTCACAGCCAGAAAAGCGTTTGCGGCATATTTTATCAACTCAGAGGTCTCAAGATTGGTAAAGAGAATAGGGGTTTCAAGCAAGAACAGCGGCCGATAAAGCGCTTTCATCATGGCTTGTGCTCTTGATCCTTCTGCCCCTACCACAACCCGATCTGGTCGCATGAAATCAGTAATCGCAGAGCCTTCACGAAGAAACTCTGGATTAGAGGCAACATCAAAATCAGCATCAGGGTTAGTCTGTCTGATGATGCCTTCAACTTCGCGCCCAGTACCAACCGGAACTGTTGATTTAGTAACAACCAAAGTATAGCCATGAAGATGTGGGGCAATTTCTTTGGCCGCGGCATAAACATAGCTTAAATCAGCGTGACCATCACCGCGGCGTTCAGGGGTGCCAACAGCAATAAAAACCGCATCAGCATCTTTGACCACGTCCGTAATCTCAGAGGTAAAGTTCAGTCGCTTTGCCGCAACATTTCGATGAACCAGATCATCAAGCCCCGGTTCATAAATCGGGATTTCACCTTGCTGCAAGCGTTCAATTTTCTTTGTGTCTTTATCAACACACGTCACATGGAAACCAAACTCTGAAAAACAGGTTCCTGAAACCAGTCCTACATATCCTGTTCCAATCACCGTAATTTTCATATCATTCTCCACCCACGTGCGACTACATTCTCATACCGTCTAAAGGTAAGGTTTTCAACACTTGTGATTGTAACACACCTACGCATCTGACTTGCATAGGGCTAAGGACTACCCTAGGATCAGTCTTATTGCCTTGGAATAGTATCATGAACAATCGCTGGTTAATCATTCTTTTTTCTGCGTCAGTGCTTGTCACCGTCAGCCTTGGCATCCGCCAGACTATGGGACTTTTCCTAACCCCCATTAGCCTTGAAATGGGGACAGGCAGGGAGCTGTTTTCCTTTGCCATTGCCATTCAAAACATTCTATGGGGGTTGTCGTCCCCATTATTTGGCGCCATCAGTGACCGTATTGGCGGCTGGAAAGTGGCATCCCTTGGTGGTGTGTTTTATGTTCTTGGTCTATTGACTATGGCATATATGGTAACCCCCAGCGGGCTTATTCTTGGCAATTTTCTTTTTGGGTTAGGACTAGGAAGTGCAGGCATGGCAGTGGCTATTGGTGCCGTCAGCAGAGCTGCCCCTGAAGGCAAGCGAACCTTAGCTATCGGTCTTATCACCTCACTTGGCTCATTCGGTCAGTTTTTGCTTGTTCCTATCACGCAACTGATCATTCTTGGATATGGCTGGCATTTTGCCATGATTATGCTTTCCATGATCGGTAGCACAATGATTGCGGTAGGTTATGGGCTTAAAGGGGCGCACGGTACCACCACCAGCATGGTGGTTGATTCTGGCCTTGGGCCAACCTTAAAACACGCTTTCGTTTCGCGTGACTACATCATGTTGGTGGTTGGATTTTTTGTTTGTGGCCTGCATCTGGTTTTTATTACGACGCATCTGCCAGTTTATCTTCAGGATAATGGAATTGAAGAATCCATTGCCTCATGGGCTTTATCCTTGATCGGGCTATTTAATATTTTTGGAGCGATCTTTTTCGGTTGGATTGGCGGCAAAATGGCAAATAAAGTGCCGCTTGCATTGATTTATCTGTCACGAACCATTATCATTTCGTTATTCATTACCATGCCAGTAACGGCGACATCGGCACTTCTTTTTGGCATGGCTATGGGGTTTTTCTGGCTCGGCACGATACCGTTGACCAGTGGGTTAATCGGAACATTTTTTGGGCCACGTTATATGGCAACACTATATGGATTTGTGTTTCTGTCACATCAACTGGGATCATTTCTAGGCGCATGGCTTGGCGGTAAAATTTATGATAGCACCGGCAGTTATGATCTGATGTGGGACATTAATCTGGCAGCAGGATTTGGCGCCTTTGTCATTCATCTGTTGATCAGGGAACGCGCCTTTCCCGTACCAACGCCAGCGCCGCAACCAAGCTGATAAACGGATGATACCAATAAAAAAGATAGCAGGGTTTCCCCTGCTATCCTCAGAAATAATCTTTATAAAGTGCCGTATTAGCGGCGATTTACCAACTTCCAAAGTGTCGGGAATAATGCCACAGCAAGGATGATCTTTAGCGCATCACCTATCATAAAGACGGCCATACCCTTGTACATTATATCGGTGACAGGGGCAGGCGTTAACATATAGCCTAGCCAAAGCATGCCTGGCACATAAAT
>JAQCJL010000157.1 GCA_027593125.1 Pseudomonadota bacterium
TTATTAAAAATTAATATAAATTTATTCTTTAATCTGAACTGTGCTTGTGTAAGGTTATTCATAACGATAGTGATGCTTCATGCAGAACTAAGGCAAAACTGACAATGAAAAAAATTTAATCTGGAGGGTAATATGAAAAAGTTAATTTCAGCAGCAACGCTAGGTCTTGGCCTTGCGGCGGTACAAACGGGGCCTGTTTTGGCCGCGGATGTGGTCATTGGGGTTCCAAACTGGCCATCAGTTTTGGTCACAGGCCATGTGCTTAAAGTCGCCTTAGAAGACAACCTTGGTCTTGAGGTGGAATTGCAAAATGGCACCAATCCAGTTGTCTTTGAAGGGATGGATGCAGGATCAATGCATGTTCACCCAGAAGTATGGTTGCCAAATCAGACGAACCTGCACAACACTTTCGTGAAGGACAAGAAAACCGTTAAGATGAATCCGAACGGGGTTGCTGGTGATCAGGCTATGTGCGTGACCAAAGGCACGGCCGAACGGACAGGCATTGTGAACTTGTCTGAGCTATCTGATCCCGATATGGCAAAGAACTTTGACAGCGATGGTGATGGCAGAGGCGAGATTTGGATTGGTGCCGCAGGTTGGGCATCAACAAATGTGGAAAAAATCCGGGCGAAGTCCTATGGTTACAGCGAAACCATGCAGCTAAAGGAAATGGACGAATCCCTCGCCCTTGCCGAAGTTGACGCGGCGGTAACTGGAAATGATAACATTGCGTTCTTCTGCTACACCCCACACCATATGTTTGCTCTGCATGATTTGGTGATCCTGAAAGAGCCAGCGCATGATCCGGCTAAGTGGAATGTGAAGCAGCCTACTGATGGTGCTGATTGGCTAGAAGTTTCAGACGCCCCAGTGGCTTGGGATACCGCTTATCTGCATATCCATTACGCGGCAGAACTTGAAACTAGCCACCCACAAGCGGCGAAATTGCTTGGCAGTGCAAAGTTTGATACCAACACGATTTCCCAAATGACTTATGCGGTTGTTGTTGAGAAGCGTGATCCGGCCGAGTTTGCCAAAGAATGGGTTGCTAATAATGGCGACGCGGTGGACAGCTGGTTGAACTAACCCTGTCACACAAAACTTAAGGGGGGCAGCGTCAATTAACTTATGGCGCTGCTCAACCTAAACGACATGAATATAACAACACACATCGGTTAATCATGAAAAAACCAAACGCAAACGATGT
The DNA here is from genome assembly GCA_027593125.1 of Pseudomonadota bacterium. Lineage (GTDB taxonomy): Bacteria > Pseudomonadota > Alphaproteobacteria > Puniceispirillales > UBA1172 > UBA12202. The sequence goes on from JAQCJL010000157.1 coordinate 1,211, forward strand.
CATTGTTCTGGAGCATGTCTGGAAAATTTTCGGTGAAGATTCCCAGATTGCCATGCAGGCGGTTAAGGACCGTGGGCTTTCAAAAAATGATGTGTTAAAAGAATTTAACTGTGTAGTCGGCATCGCAGATTGCTCGTTTTCGGTAAAACGCGGCGAAGTGTTCTGCATCATGGGGCTATCGGGTTCTGGTAAGTCAACTTTGGTGCGGCATTTGAACCGCCTGATTGAGCCGACGGCAGGGCAAATTCATGTTCTTGATCGCGATATCCTTAGCCTAAATGACGCAGATTTACGTGCCATCCGTGCCAAGGAAATTGGTATGGTGTTTCAACATATGGCCTTGCTTCCGCATCGCACGGTAAGGGACAATGTTGCCTTTCCGCTTCAAATACGTGGCGCATCAAAGGCAATCCGGTGGGAGACCTCACAAAAATGTCTGCAAATGGTGGATCTGGAAGGATACGAAGACCGTTTTCCTAGTGAATTATCAGGGGGAATGCAACAACGCGTTGGGCTTGCCCGTGCGCTGGCATCTGATCCCGAAGTCTTGCTGATGGATGAACCTTTTTCCGCGCTTGATCCGTTGATCCGAAGACAACTGCAAGATCAGTTCATGCAGCTTTCCCAACAGTTGCAAAAGACCACGGTCTTTATTACCCATGATTTGGATGAAGCCATTCGCATTGGTGATCGCATCGCTATTATGAAAGACGGGCGTATTGTCCAAATTGGAACGCCGGAGGAAATTGTCACCAAGCCGGTTGATGATTATGTGCGTGATTTTGTCGATGGAATCTCAAAACTGAAATTGGTCTATGCGCATTCGATTATGGTGCCTATTGAGAAGTTTAAGCCACCACGCGGACAAAAGCTGGACAAAGCGCCGCGCGCTTATCATGGCGCTAGTCTTGATGAATTGATCGACATTTCCGTTAGCTCTGATAAGCCTGTTGTCATTCAAGATGATAAGGGCAAAGACATCGGGGTCGTCGATAAGCCAACCTTGCTGAAAGGGATTCAGGGAGGAAAAGCATGAAGAACGATATTGAAAAAAACGAATTAGCGGCATCAGTTGATAGTTTTGCCGTGACTAATATTAGCTATTATCAGCGTCAGTTTGAAAAAATTCAAAAATCAGAAAAAATGACGCTAACTTGGAATAGCATGGCCGCCATCTTTGGCCCATTATGGGGGGCTATTCGGGGGCTATGGGGCTTTTTCTGGATTTTTCTCGTTCTCGAAATGTTTGCCTTTGTTCAGATTGGACGTGGCTTATGGGGCGAGTTAGGGGCAGATAAGATTGAACGCTATGAACGGCTTTTGGCTAATATTGCAAAGCGAGAACAACAAGCGGCAGATTTAATCGCCGCAGGTGATACCGCCGCCGCAGCTGATAAGCTTAATATTGCTAACAACCTCAAAAAAGCCGCCGAATCCACATTGATTGAGGCAAACGCCGCCGCCCAACAGGCGTTTAGTGTCCTTATTTTTGGGCTAGCATTTTTTGCATTTATTAAACTGCTTGAAGGTTTCTATGCCAATTATGCGTATGAAAAACAATATCTGCGCTGGCGGTCTAACCCGAAAATCCAAACCGGTTTAAGCAAGGGTAATGCCCTATGGGGTATTGTTCTGATCATCTGTATTCTGCCCCTGACCCTGCTTCGCTATACTGTCACCAAGGCGGATGAATTGCTGTCATCCCTGACAGGTGGGGTTTTAGGAAAGACGATCACAATTAGTGAGTTTCCCGTTAATAGGGAATTTTTCTCACCTTTGGCGGCATGGGGGGATCAGGGGTTTGACTGGTTGGCCTCGCGCTTTGGCAATGTGTTTGATGGCATTACTTTTGGCATTCGCACGGTGTTGGATTGGATTGAAGTCTTGCTCATTGGCACGCCATGGCCGGTTGTGATGGTGGTCATTGTTGTCGCCGCCTTGCGGCTCGCGGGGATTCGCGTGGCCATTTTCACCGCCGCCTCGCTTGCATATTTATCCATGATGGGGCTGTGGGAAATGTCAATGATTACGGTTGCTTTGATTGGAACAGGCGCCTTTCTCTGTGTGCTTTTCGGGATACCTTTGGGCATTTGGTTTGGGAAAAGCGAGCGTGCCTATCGGATGGCTGAACCGGTGCTTGATTTTATGCAGACCATGCCAGCTTTTGTCTATTTGATCCCGATTATTGCAT
>JAQCJL010000027.1 GCA_027593125.1 Pseudomonadota bacterium
TATAGCCTAACTGTGAGCAAGTGGAATAAGCAATGACACGCTTAATATCAAACTGCGTCATACCAATCGTTGCTGCAAAGATGGCTGTCATCGCGCCAACAATGGTAATCAGATCCCGTGTGATGGGTGCGAATTCCAGCAATGGCGATAACCGGCAAACCAGAAACACCCCAGCTGTCACCATAGTCGCCGCATGGATTAATGCTGAAACCGGGGTCGGGCCTTCCATTGCGTCAGGAAGCCAAGTATGCAGACCTAACTGAGCTGATTTTCCCATGGCGCCAATAAACAAAAGTATCCCTGCTACCTCTAATGCTGGTAAGGCTTGCCCAAAGATAACAATATGGCTCTCTACCAAGGATGGCACTTCTTGAAATATATAATCCAGCTGAACCGAGCCTGTGAGATGGAATACAGCAAAAATACTCAAGGCAAATCCAAAATCACCAACACGGTTAACAACAAAAGCTTTCATTGCTGCTTCATGGGCTGATGGTCTTTGATACCAAAACCCGATCAAAAGATAAGAGGCAACACCCACCCCTTCCCAACCAAAAAACAGCTGAACCAGATTATCAGCGGTGACCAGCATCAGCATAGCGAAGGTGAACAACCCTAAATACGCCATAAAGCGCGGCTTGGATGGGTCATGGGACATATAACCAACAGAATAGATATGAACCATGGCGGAAACTGTTGTCACAACAATGACCATCACAGCGGTCAAGGCATCATAGCGAAGCGCCCAATCGACATTGAAACTGCCAACATTGATCCAGTTTGCTAAAAAAACAGTCTGTTCTATGCCTGGAATGGCCATTTGAATAAACGCAAACCAGCCCAGCAACATGGACAGCACAACACCTGTTAGGCTGAACACATAGCCTAAATCGTCGCGTTTCAAAAACACGGATATTCCGGCACCGATAGCCCCTAGCAGAGGCAGAAAAACAATGGCGCTGATCATCTGGCTTAGCCTTTCATCATATTGATATCCTCAACCGCGATACTGCCGCGATTGCGGAAATAAACGACCAGAATGGCCAACCCGATTGCCGCCTCAGCAGCAGCAACCGTCAGAATAAACATGGCAAAAATCTGACCCGTGATATGTCCATGAAAAGATGAAAATGCGGCCATATTGATATTCACCGCCAACAACATCAATTCAATACACATAAGGATCGTGATAACATTCTTACGATTAAGAAAGATTCCAACAGCCCCAAGCGTAAACAGAATGGCGGCAACCATCAGATAATGAATAAGCGAGATTTCTGCCATAACTTTCCCCTATTGCAGCTTTTTGTTAGCCGCACGGCTATCTTTAAGAACGTTTGGAGCCACATGACTTTCCACTGATACCACAGCAATTGTTTCATCACGGCGGCGGCTGTTTTGTAGAGAAATGCTCTGACGTTTTACGCCTTCACGATGCCGCATGGTAAGCGCAATAGCCCCAATCATGGCAACCAACAAAATCAAACCAGCGATCTGAAAGTTCAACAAGTATTCCGTATAAAGCACATCACCTATCATCGCCGTGTTGCTTCGGGTTTCTGTGACCTGTGTAGCCAAAATATTGGCATGACTCACATCATGATTAAACACCAGCATCAATTCAACAATCAGCACCAATCCAACAATCAGGCCTAATGGCAGGTGTTGTTTGAACCCTTGGCGCATCTCATCAATGTTGATATCGAGCATCATGACAACGAACAAGAACAACACCGCAACAGCACCGACATAAACCACCACCAACAACATCGCCAGAAACTCTGCCCCCAACAATACAAACAAACCGGCAGAATTGAAAAAAGATAGGATCAGAAATAGCACCGAATGGACGGGATTTCTGGAAATGATCACCATCAAACCCGATAACACCGTCATGATGGCGAAAAGATAGAAAAATAGAGGTGTGATCATATTAGGTTCCCTCTAGCGAAAGCGCGCATCAGCGGCAAGGTTGCGTGCAATTTCACCTTCCCAGCGGTCACCATTAGAAAGCAGCTTTTCTTTATCGTAATAAAGCTCCTCTCTGGTTTCAGCGGCGAATTCAAAATTCGGCCCCTCAACAATGGCATCAACTGGGCAAGCTTCCTGACAAAAGCCACAATAAATACATTTGGTCATATCAATATCGTAACGCGTCGTCCGGCGGCTTCCATCAGATCTGGGTTCTGATTCAATCGTGATGGCCTGCGCGGGGCAGATCGCCTCACACAGTTTACAGGCAATGCAACGCTCCTCCCCATTGGGGTAGCGGCGCAAAGCATGCTCACCACGGAAACGTGGAGATAAATAGCCTTTTTCATACGGGTAATTCAGTGTCACCTTTGGCTTGAAAAAATATTTCAGCGTTAAGCCAAGACCTTTCAACACCTCAAGGAGCAGGAATGAACGGATTGCAGTAACAAATGTTGACATGATCCTACCTTATAACGCTATTGCGGCAACAGCCCAAAACCAAGCAGTATTCCGCCGGTCAGAACCACAAAGATGAGGGTAAAGGGCAGAAACACCTTCCACCCGAGACGCATTAATTGATCATAACGATAACGCGGTGTTGTCGCCCTGATCCAAATAAACATGAACAGCACCAACGCAATTTTGAGGATAAACCACACTACGCCAGGGATCAAATATAAGACTGGCCAATCAAAGGGGGGCAGCCAACCGCCAAGAAAGAGCGTTGCTGTCATGCCACTCATCAAAATCATGTTGGCATATTCCCCAAGGAAAAACAGCGCAAAAGACATTGAGGAGTATTCAACAAAATACCCAGCAACCAATTCTGATTCCCCCTCGGGCAAATCAAACGGAGCCCGATTGGTTTCAGCCAAAGTTGAAATGAAAAAGATCACAAACATTGGGAACAGAGGTATACAAAACCACATCTCTTTCTGAGCCATCACAATATCCGTCAGATTAAGTGCCCCAGCCGCCATAATTACGGTAATGATCACTAACCCCAATGACACTTCATAAGAAATCATTTGCGCGGCGGAACGCATCGCCCCCAAAAATGGATATTTTGAATTACTAGCCCAACCAGCCATGATCACGCCGTAAACCCCAAGTGACGAAATCGCAAACAGGTAAAGAATGCCAATATTCACATCCGCAATTACCATGCCTTCACCAAATGGGATCACTGCCCAAGCCACAAGCGACAACACAAAGGTCAGCATAGGGGCAATGACAAAAACGGTTTTTGATGCCCCTGACGGCAAAATGGTTTCTTTCGACAGCAATTTTAATGCATCAGCAAAGGGTTGGAATAACCCGAATGGGCCAACAATATTAGGGCCTTTACGCAGTTGCATTAAACCAATGACGCGCCGTTCCGCTAGCGTCAGATAAGCCACCGCAATCAGCAATGGGACAATAACAGCAAAGATTTTGATAACAATCCAAGCTAAAGCAATGACCGCAGGGCTGGTCAGAAAATTAACGATCATTTCCATTATTCTGCTGCCTCTGCCTTATCATTCAACTCAAATGCTTTCACGCATTCTGCCATGGTGACTGACGCCCGACTAATCGGACAAGTCATATAGAAACTGACGCCAGATCCAGCGCCAATGGCATGGCCCATAGGTGATGCCGTAATGGCTTGCCGCCGCCCTATTTTACCAAGCTTTGCGGATTGGGGTTGATCCGTTACCGCAAGGGTAGGAACCGCCGCTGTCATGGTCTGACGCAAGCTAGACAGATCGTCATAACCAAGGGTCTGTCCAATGGCTGCAGACAATGCCCGAATAATCGCCCAATCTTCACGGGCGTCACCTGGGGGAAAGGTTACGCGTGATGCATATTGAACGCGGCCTTCGGTATTTACATAAATTCCGTCTTTTTCGCTCCATGCCGCTCCTGGCAGAACCACATCAGCCTGTGACGCACCACGATCACCGTGACTTCCTTGATAGATGACAAAGCTTTTATCTGCTCGTTGGCTTAGGTCAACTTCATCAGCGCCAAGATTGTACAGCACCTTAATGTTGCCCTTTTCCAAACCGGCAACGATTTCCATTGTAGGTTTTCCGCCTTTGCCAGGAAGGAAATTAAGCATCAAGCCAGCAACCCTTGCCGCCGCGGTATGCAGAACATTAAAGCCATTCCAGTCCTTTTTGACCAGATCAACTTGTTTTGCTAATTGCCCTACCAGATCAAGCAGGCCCATACTGTCTTTGCGCCGTAAAGCCGCCTGGCCCAGAATGATCATTGGCCGCTTAGCACGTTTAAGCGCTGTCACGACTGGCCCACCTTTATCAACCAGCTTTTCTAACAGACGCGCATCATCACCAAGTTCTGTCACGGGATAGGTCAAATCTACCTCGGCACCAAGACGGAAAATCTTAACGTCACGGTTAAAATAATTTTGGCGAATACGGGCATTCATCACCGCCGCTTCATGGCGAGGATTTGCACCGATTAAAAAAATCACATCGGCATCATCAATGCCAGCAATGCTAGAATTAAAGAGATAACTTCCCTCACCTTGCTGGCCAACTACTGACCCATCCTGACGGCAATCTTTATGGGGTGAGCCTATCTTATCCATCAACTGAGAAAGGGCAAACATGGCCTCTGCATCACAGAGGTCACCAGCAATAGAGGCAATCTCATCAGGCTTAGCCTTGCCAATAGCTTTTTTAATAGCAGTAAATGCCTCATCCCATGAGGCCTCTTCTAATCTCCCTTTGGCATTACGCAAATAAGGGCGATCAATACGTGGGGTGCGGAGCCCATCAATAGCATGACGGGTTTTGTCAGAGATCCATTCCTCATTGACATCATCATTATTGCGCGGCAAGACGCGCATCACTTGATTGCCGCGGCTATCAACACGGATATGACTGCCCAGAGCATCCATAACATCAATGCTAGAGGTATGACTCAATTCCCAGGAACGCGCCTGAAACGCATATGGCCGACTAGTCAAGGCGCCAACAGGGCATAAATCCACAACGTTACCTGACAATTCTGAGGCCAAAGCCTTTTCCAGATAGGTCGTAATTTCCATGGTTTCCCCGCGCCCAATAGCACCTAATTCAGGAACTCCAGCCACTTCGGTAGCAAACCGCACGCAACGGGTACAATGAATACAGCGTGTCATAATCGTAGAAATAAGAGGACCCATTTCTTTATTTTCAACAGTACGTTTAGGCTCTTGATAGCGGCTATCCGCCATACCATAGCCCATAGCCTGATCCTGCAAATCACATTCGCCACCCTGATCACAAATCGGACAATCAAGAGGATGATTGATCAGCATGAACTCCATCACGCCTTCTCTGGCTTTTTTCACCATAGGGGTATCGGTTTTAATCACCATCCCATTGCCAGCAGGCATGGCACAGGATGCCACAGGTTTTGGCGAGCGTTCCATTTCCACAAGACACATGCGGCAATTGCCAGCAATGGATAAGCGTTCATGATAGCAAAACCGCGGAACTTCTTTGCCTGCTGCCTCACACGCCTGCAGAACGCTTGCGCCTTCTTCGACCTCAACCTCAATGCCATCAATGGTAAGTGTAATCATAAGAGGCTTCCTATTCCGCGACCGCTGCTGCACGCCAAGCGGTAATCCGCTTTTCAATTTCTGGACGGAAGTGACGGATCAAGCCCTGAATAGGCCAAGCTGCCGCGTCACCAAGGGCGCAGATGGTATGCCCTTCCACCTGTTTGGTGACATCAAAAAGCGTATCAATTTCTGAGACATCGGCGTCACCTTTGACCAGGCGTTCCATCATCCGGTACATCCAGCCCGTGCCCTCACGGCAAGGCGTACACTGGCCGCAAGATTCATGCTTATAGAAATAGGAAATACGGGCAATCGCTTTAATGATATCGGTGGACTTGTCCATAACGATAATCCCAGCCGTACCAAGACCGGTTTGGGCGGCCTTAAGGCTGTCAAAATCCATCAGGATCGTATCACAAACATCTTTGGGTATCATCGGAGTGGAGGACCCGCCAGGTATAACCGCAAGCAAATTGTCCCAGCCGCCACGAACACCGCCGGCATGCTTTTCAATCAATTCTTTTAAGGAAACACCCATTTCTTCTTCGACATTACAAGGGTTGTTCACATGACCTGAAATACAGAACAGCTTTGATCCGGTATTCCCTTCACGCCCAAGGCCAGCAAACCAATCAGCCCCACGACGCAAAATGGTGGGCACCACAGCAATGGTTTCAACATTGTTCACGGTTGTTGGGCATCCATAAAGACCCGCACCAGCTGGAAATGGCGGTTTTAGTCTTGGCTGACCCTTTTTGCCTTCAAGCGATTCAATCAATGCGGTTTCTTCGCCGCAGATATAAGCCCCAGCCCCACGATGCAAATACAGATCAAAATCCCACCCGGATTTTGCAGCATTTTTACCTAACAATCCTGCTTCATACGCTTCATCAATTGCACGTTGTAATGCTTTGGCTTCATTAACAAATTCACCTCGGATATAAATATAACCTGCATGGGCGCGCATGGCAAAACCAGCCATCAAACAGCCTTCGACCAGCTTATGAGGTTCATGCCTAATGATATCACGGTCTTTGCAAGTGCCCGGTTCAGATTCATCAGCATTTACGACCAAGTAATGTGGTCTGTCTTTCACCTCTTTGGGCATAAATGACCATTTCAGACCTGTGGGGAAACCAGCGCCGCCACGGCCACGAAGACCAGAGGCCTTAACACGCTCAATGACTTCTTCATGACCAAGTTTGATTAATGCCTTGGTGTTATCCCAATCTCCACGCGCTTTAGCGCTTGAAAGATCAGCCCCCTGCCATCCATAGATATTGGTAAAAATCCGATCCTTATCATTAAGCATGATCGTCTCCTTTATCTTTTTTGGCACCCGGAAATGGCACAATTTTAGTTAAGCTGGTTGGGGCAGGTTCAGGCTGTGATCCTTGACGACCTCGAACCGATCCAGCAGGTGGCACATCATCAACAGCTAATCTGTCAATCAAATCATTAGTTGCCATATAATCGAGGTCTTCATAATAATCATCATTGATCTGAACCATAGGGGCGTTTACACATGCCCCAAGACATTCCACCTCAAGCAGAGAAAACTTACCGCAAGCACTGGTTTCGCCTGAACTGATGCCAAGCTTATCTTTGATGCAACGCATCACATCATCACTTCCCCGAAGCCAGCATGGCGTTGTTCCGCAAGCCTGAATGAAATACTTTCCCACCGGCTTTAGGTTGAACATGGTATAGAAGGTTGCCACCTCAAGAACGCGGATTTCTGCCATATCACAAATCTCAGCCACAGCCTCAATCGCCTTCATGGGCAACCAATTGTCATGCTGACGCTGGGCTAAATCAAGCAATGGCAAAACCGCGCTGCTTTTGCGTTCTTTGGGGTATTTTGCCAAGATGGTTTTAATCTTTTTCTTATTCTCATCAGAAAAGGCAAAATGCTCAGGTTGATTATCTGCAATACGACGGGAAATGCTCATCGGTCAATCTCACCAAAGACAACATCAAGAGAACCAAGGATAGCCACCGAATCCGCCAGCATATGTCCACGCGACAGCTGATCGATCGATGCCATAAAATAAAACCCTGGGGCGCGAATTTTACAGCGGTAAGGCTTATTACTGCCATCTGAAACCAGATAGACACCAAACTCACCCTTTGGGGCCTCAACCGCCGTATAAGTGGACCCAGCCGGAACATGAAAGCCTTCGGTATAAAGCTTAAAATGATGAATCAAGGCTTCCATAGAAGTCTTCATATCATCGCGGCGCGGCGGTGTGACCTTATGGTCTTCTGCCAGAACCGGGCCTGAAGGCATCTTTTCAATACATTGATGAATGATCCGCAAGGATTGGCGCATTTCTTCTACGCGCACCAGATATCGGGCATAGCAATCGCCTGTCTTGCCAGTGGGAATATCAAAATCCAGCTCATCATAAACATCATAAGGCTGACTTTTACGAAGATCCCACGGCAGACCAGATGCTCTGATACACGGGCCACTAAACCCAAGATCAAGAGCTTCATCTAATGTCACGACACCAATATCAACTGTTCGCTGTTTGAAGATACGGTTTTCAGTTAACAGCCCTTCGAGGTCATCAATATATTCCGGAAACCGTTTCGCCCATGCAGAAATATCCTCTAACAGGCCATCCGGTATATCCTGATGCACACCACCAGGACGGAAATAAGCAGCATGCAGCCTTGCCCCTGATGCACGCTCATAAAACTCCATCAAGTGCTCACGCTCCTCAAACCCCCACAAAAGAGGGGTCATAGCGCCAACATCAATGGCAAAAGTTGTAAGATTTAAAATATGGTTAAGAATGCGCCCGATTTCACAATACAGCACACGAATATATTGCCCCCTCAGCGGCACTTCGATTTGCATCATCTTTTCAATCGCCAGGGCAAAAGCATGCTCTTGGTTCATTGGTGACACATAATCAAGGCGATCAAAATAAGGTAATGCCTGAAGATAGGTTTTATGTTCAATCAGCTTTTCGGTGCCGCGATGCAGCAAACCAATATGCGGATCAGCGCGCTCAATCACCTCGCCATCCATTTCCAACACAAGACGCAACACGCCATGAGCGGCCGGATGCTGTGGGCCAAAATTCATCGTTAATGGTTTAATGGTAGGATCAGTCATTCTGGTCGCCTTTTAGCAAGGAAGCAGGATCAATCATACTGGCATCAACTTGACGCATAGACGTCTGAATGCCTTCCCATGGGCTTTCAAAATCAAAATCCCTAAACTCTTGCGTCAATTGCACAGGTTCATAAACCACGCGCTGTTCACTGTCGTCATAACGCACCTCAACCGTTCCGGTGAGAGGAAAATCTTTCCGCAAAGGGTGGCCTTCAAAGCCATAATCCGTCAACAGTCGCCGCAAATCGCCATGGCCATCAAAAAAGATACCAAACATGTCCCACACTTCGCGTTCTGCCCAATCTGCACAGGTAAACAAGCCGGTGACTGATGGGGCAACAGCGTTTTCCGCAATCGGCACAACCAAACGCAACCGCTGATTAAGTTTAACGCTTAGCAATTGATAGATGAGCTCAAACCGTTCACTGCGCCCAGGATAATCCACAGCGGTGATATCTGATAACTGGGTGAACTCACCCCCTGTGCTATCTTTGAGACGCGTCAAAGCGAAAATAAGCTGGTCACAGGTCAGGCGAACGGTAATCTCACCACGAAAAATGCTGATATCTTCGGGGGCTTTTTGCAATACCACAGCAAGATGTTGCTTTTGTTCATCAAGCACATTGGCAAGATCAGATTGGGTTTTAAGATCAGCAGGCATAATAATGTTGTTAACCTAACGAGCGATAGTTGCGGTACGTCTTATCTTCTTTTGTAATTGCAGAAGACCATAAATAAGGGCTTCGGCAGTTGGAGGACAGCCAGGCACATAAACATCAACCGGCACAATGCGATCGCAGCCCCGAACCACAGCATAAGAATAATGATAATATCCGCCGCCATTAGCACATGATCCCATGGACAAAACCCATCTGGGTTCCGCCATTTGATCATAGACTTTACGCAGGGCTGGTGCCATTTTATTGGTCAAAGTGCCAGCAACAATCATCACATCGGACTGTCTAGGGCTAGGCCGAAACAACATCCCATAACGGTCAAGATCATAACGCGATGCAGCAGAATGAATCATTTCCACCGCACAACACGCCAATCCAAAAGTCATCGGCCAAAGAGAACCGCTTCGTGCCCAGTTAAACAGCTTATCAGCCTGAGCAACAACAAATCCCCGATTGGCAATTTCATCGGCAACAGCGCCAAGAATAGCATCTTGGTCTTTGCCGGGCGGAATAGGCTGATTTGGTGATAAGATGAGATCACTCATAATTTAATCCCAATCAAGGGCTCCCTTTTTCCACTCATAAATAAAACCAACGGTCAAAACGACTAGGAAAACAACCATCGACCAAAAACCAAACGCACCAATACCACCAAGCGAAACCGCCCATGGAAAAAGAAACGCGACCTCAAGGTCAAAAATAATAAACAGAATGGCAACAAGGTAAAAACGAATATCAAAACGACTACGCGAATCATCAAAGGCTTCAAAGCCGCACTCATAGGCACTTAATTTTTCTGGATCCGGACGTTGAGCCCCAACAATCACAGAACCAATTACAAAAGCCAGTGAAAGCCCTATAGCAATGGCCAGAAATACCACAATCGGTAAATATTCTGCCAAATATGGTGACATTCATTTCCCCCCTGTAACAATCACGTGGTGATAGACTTAGCAAAATCCTCAGAAGATACAATATAAACCTTAATTAGAATGGCAATAAATAATCGCTTTATTTTTTGTGTTAAGACAATTTATCGCGCCCCAGCCACGTCTCTTGCCAATCTAAGGAATTGCAGATCAAGCATTAAATCCATAATCATTTACAAGCGCGGTTTCTAGGGCATCGAGTTTGTCTGACGCCATAGCAAGAAGTGGCGGCCGCAAATTGTTCCAGCGCCCATCACCCGACCATCTTGCCAAGAGGGCTTTCTGGGCAGGAATTGGGGCATAATCTTGGAATAGCATCCGAACTTCTTTAACTTTGATATGCTTTTCTTCGGCTTCATCATATTTGCCTGCATGACAAAGGGCGATCACATCAGCAATACCAACGCCATTAAGGTTAGCCGTAGCAGAAATACAGCCCGGCGCACCTTTCCGCACAGCCTCAATCACAGGCAATTCTGCCCCAGGATAAACAATAAGACCGTCAATCGCCAAGAGCGCAGCGGTATTTTCCCACACACCTGACGAATCCTTGATCCCCACCACTTCAGGAAAGTCTTGATACAACCGTTTAACGAGATCAATACTTAGCCCAACACCAGCAACTTGAGGGATATGGTAGAGATAGATTTTAAGATTTGGATGGTCAACCAAACGGATCAATTCCCGGTAATAGTTATAAATGCCATCATCTGCCACACCCTTAAAATAAAATGGCGGCAAAATCATCGCCCCTAAACACCCCTTTTCAACAGCATGTCGCGTGAGATGGGCGGTATCAACCAAATTGGTCAGGCCAGTGCCGGGGATAAGTTGTAAAGGATTAATGCCATTGGCGATCATCATATCTAGCATGGCGATGCGCTCATCAATCCCAACAGATAACGCCTCGCCCGTGGTGCCAAATGGCGCCAAACCCGCACAGCCACCATCAGATAACAGCCATTTTGCATGGCTTAGAAAGAGATCTTCGGCAATCGTCAAATCGTCATTAAATGGCGTTAATGTGGGGGCAATTAACCCTTTAATCATGGTCTTTGTCCTAAACAATGTTTGATAAAATGGATGACATACATGGCTACACCGGACGAGTCATATTAGCAAGAGCCAAACAGGTGAAAATCCAGATTTCAATGTTTATATATTGTCAGGACTTTGCCAGCATCCCTATAGATAAATAAGGGACTTGCAATATGGGAATAACATGCTAAAACCCCCACTGGAAAGCAATACGGCTTTCTGTAACCTCTTGCTGATAGTTTGACGCTTTGGATCACCATTAATTGGTTTTCTGGGGCTAGCCATCGGCTCACATTCCTGATGATCAGGGGTGGCATGATCCAGAAGGGGAATAACATGCGACTTTACGAATGCGTATTCATTATACGCCAAGATTTGTCCACCACACAGGTTGACACCATCACCAATGAGCTTTGCGCCATTATTACTGACCACAAAGGTTCTGTGCATAAACAGGAATACTGGGGTCTGAAAACCATGGCTTATAAAATTAATAAAAACCGCAAAGGGCATTATGTAATGCTTAATTTTGAGGCGGATGCCGCCACGGTTGCTGAATTTGATCGCCGCATTGGTCTGAATGAAGATGTTCTGCGTTCTCTTATCATCGCTATCGAAGCGGTTGATCCAGAGCCATCAATCATGATGCAGATCAAAACTGAACGTTCAGGTTCAGATTCTGATGACGCCAGCGCGGCTTGAGCAAACCTTATAAAAGGACAAGATCATGACACAACTTGAAATTACCAGACCTTCTGTACGCCGCCAATCGTCGCGTCGCCGGAAATCCTGCCCGTTCTCACATCCCAATGCACCAAAAATTGACTATAAAGACGTCAAGCTGTTGCAACGATACACAACCGAACGTGGCAAAATTGTTCCTAGCCGGATCTCTGCCGTTTCGGCAAAGAAGCAACGAGAACTTACCACTGCCATTAAACGGGCTCGTCATTTGGCTCTGATGCCATTTGTAGTATCCTAAGGGAGGCGATGATGGAAATTATTCTCTTAGAACGCATTGTTAATCTTGGGCAAATGGGTGATCTGGTCACCGTTAAGCCTGGATACGCTCGTAATTATTTGTTGCCACAAGGCAAAGCTCTTCGTGCCACCAAGGAAAATCGGGAACGCTTTGATAATGAGCGCTCGCAGCTTGAGGCTGATAACCTTAACCGTAAAGGTGAAGCTGAAAAAGTCGCCGAAAAGATGAAAGACCTTTCCGTGTCCCTAATTCGGGCAGCCAGTGAAATGGGTCAGCTTTACGGTTCTGCTACAGCTCGTGATATCTCTGATGCGGTTAGTGAAAAAGGCTTCACGATCAACCGTAATCAAATTGATCTGAACACTGCGATTAAGACCCTTGGGCTTTTCCCTGTTCGCGTGGCTCTGCATCCAGAAGTATTTGTCGAAGTGACCGTCAATATCGCCCGTAGCGCGGATGAAGCTGCTGAGCAAATCAAGCTTGGCCGCGCCATTGTCAGTGACGTCGCTGAACGTGAACGGATGGAAGCAGCAGAAGCAGCCAAAGCAGCTGAACAAAGAATGGCTGAACTTGATGCTGAAGAGACTGAGAACACAACTGGTCTCGACGCCCCTGCTGCAAGCGAATCAGAAAACGCAGATCAGGCTGACGCTAGCGATGAGGAACCAGCATAGGCTTCTGTCTAAGGCATTGATACCGGATAACAATTTTCAGTTATCCCCAGTATTCACGATTTACACAACTTCAAAACAGGCATGATGATTTTCATGCCTGTTTTTTTAATGCTATAACAATTTCATGAGTGACGGTTACATCCAAACAGGACAATCAACAAACATAGCAGACCGCCCCCTGCCCCAGAATATTGAGGCAGAGCAAGATTTGCTTGGCGCTTTGCTTAGCGATAATGAGATTTTTGACCGCATCCCGGACAATCTGGATGAAGCTCATTTCTTCAACCCCCTTAATGGCCGTATCTTTGCCGCTATTCGCAGGCTTCATTCCAAAGGCCAACTTGCCAATCCTGTGACCCTGAAAAGTTATTTTATTGGTGACCACGGTTTTGATGACATTGATATTGAGACTTATTTGCGAGAATTAATGGATAATGTCACCTCACTCTCTGAGGCTCCACATTATGCCAATGATATTTATCAGTGCTTCCTGCGCCGAAAATTGATTCTGATTGCGGATGAAACCATTAGCCGTTCCAGAACAGCTAACCTGGATATCAATGCGGAAACCTTAATCGAAGAAACCGAACAAGAACTGTTTCAATTGGCTGAAAACGATAAAGTGTCAACAGGTCTTCTTCCTTTGCATAATGCCCTGACCGAGGCCATCAAAAGAACCGAAGCCGCGCATAAAAATAGTGGCCATATCTCTGGCGTCAGCACAGGTTTAACCGGATTAAATAATTATCTTGGTGGATTACAGCCCTCAGATTTGATCATTCTTGCTGGTCGCCCAGGCATGGGGAAAACAGCCCTTGCCACCAATATTGCCTTTCATGCCGCCACTACCACACGCACCGATGAGAAACCTCAATATGTGGCTTTTTTCTCGCTTGAAATGTCTTCAGAACAATTGGCGAACCGGATCTTATCAAGCGAAACAGGGATTCCATCAGATGATTTGCGGTTAGGCCGAATTAACCCTGGGCAATTCAATGATATTATTCGCACTAGCAATGCGATTGAAAATGCCCCGTTTTATATTGATGACACCCCCGGCATTTCAGTGTCGCAATTGGCCTCACGCGCAAGGCGATTAAAACGCACCCATGGCTTAGGCTTGTTAGTGGTTGATTATCTTCAACTTTTGTCCGCACCATTAGGAACAAAAACCGAAAATCGCGTACAAGAAATTTCATCCATCAGCCGAACCCTTAAAAATATCGCTAAGGAACTTGATATCCCCGTTCTGGCCCTGTCACAGCTATCACGCGCCGTTGAACAGCGCGAAGACAAACGCCCTAACCTTTCTGATTTGCGGGAATCTGGATCAATTGAACAGGATGCTGATGTGGTGCTTTTTGTTTATCGTGAGGAATATTATCTCAGCAAAAGTGAACCTGAACAAAAACCAGAAGAATCCTTAGACACTTATCAGATACGTCATAATCGCTGGGTAGAAAAATCAGAAAAAGTTCAAGGCAAGGCTGAGGTTATTATTGCCAAACAGCGCCATGGCAGCACTGGCGTTGTGACGCCAAACTTTATTGGCAAGTTTACCAAATTTACAGATGCTGTTGCCGAAGATCATCTGCCTGAACGTTTTTAACTCGTTATGGCTGTGTTTGACCGCCTAATTGCTGAAATCAATCAGGGTGCTATCATCCGCAACTGGAAAAGGCTGGATGGGCTTTCAGACCATGCTCATACCGCCGCAGTGGTTAAAGCAGATGGGTATGGACATGGGGCAGAGGCGGTAACCGCCGCCCTTTATCAAGCAGGTTGCCGCATCTTTTTTACTGCGAGCGCTGATGAAGCGGCGATCATCCGCCCCCATGCTGCGGATGCTGTGATTGGTTATTATGATGGTCTCTTTGCTGGTGATATTGAACTGATTAAAACGTTTAATCTGACGCCTAGCATCAATGATGTTGGGCAGATCGCGTTGCTTGACCAATTGCGCGAATATGGCGGCAAAAAACCATCTGTGATGCTACAGATTGATACGGGAATGAATAGGCTTGGCCTGGATTGGCGCTGGCTAACCGATGCCAATGCCGCCGAATTATCAAAGCACGCTGAGATCAAATGGGTTTATTCTCATCTCTCTAGCGCAGATGATCCGTCCAGCGATTTAAGCGAAGTTCAGCGAAATCGCTTTTGCGATGCGATCAAGGCAATGCCAAAGACGCCTGCCAGTCTTGCTGCCTCTGGCGGGGCATTGCTAGGGCCTGAATATCATTTTGATATGATCCGCCCTGGTATCGCGCTTTACGGATATCCACCACTGCCAAGCGAAGGGTTCACCCCTGCCTTGACCCTAAAAGGACGGGTGCTTCAGATACGTCATGCTAAAGCTGGTGAATATGTGGGCTATAACGCTACCCATCAACTCAAAAGGGACAGCAAATTGGCAACAGTGGCTGGTGGATACGCTGATGGCTTGCGGCGCCAGCTTAGCAATCAGGGGCAGGTTTGGCTTGGTGAACGTGCTGCCCCGATATTGGGGCGCGTGTCTATGGACACCCATATCATTGATATTACCGACTGGCCTGAAGGGTTGTTGGGTCAACTGGAATATATGACTCTAATCAACCCTGACCATGATGCGAATGTCATGGCTTTATTAAGTGACACGATTTGCTATGATGTCCTAACATCCCTGAGTCTTCGGGCAACTCGATCTTATGTCTGAATTGCTGGCAAAACTGATGCTAGGCTAACCGAAGAAACAGGTGACGGTAGAACCAATTTACCTTAAGAAAGGTGTCATGGTGCAAGTGTTACAAATCCCCGGCAGAGCCGCCCTTGGCATGTTATCCGAAATTGGACGGCTTAGTCTATTTGTGGGACAAGCGCTGTTCTGGCTTGTTCGTACCCCATGGTATGGGCGTCAAATTTTACGCCAAATCATTGATATTGGATATTATTCCCTGCCTGTTGTTGGTTTAACAACCATGTTTTCCGGAATGGTCATCGCCTTACAAAGCTATACCGGCACAGAACGGTTTTCAGCAGAAGGGGAAACCTCTGTTGCTACTGTCGTGGTGCTGATCATCACCCGGGAATTAGGCCCGGTCTTGGCAGGATTGATGGTCGCAGGACGCATAGGGGCAGCAATGGCAGCTGAAATAGGCACCATGCGCGTCACGGATCAGATTGATGCGCTTGATACGTTATCAACGCGCCCAATGCAGTATTTGATCGCCCCTCGGGTTATAGCGGGCACAATCTGTTTGCCCTTTTTAGTGCTAGTTGGGGATATTATCGGGGTTTTTGGCGGTTATGTGATTGCTATTTATCAACTGGGGTTCTCCCCTTCTGTTTATCTAGCAGGCACGCTTGAGTTTCTTGAACCTTTTGATGTGATAATTGGTCTGGTAAAAGCCGCAGTATTCGGTTTCATCGTTGCGATTATGGGATGCTATTTTGGGTATCATTCGGGCCGCGGTGCCGAAGGCGTGGGCCGCGCCACTACTAATGCTGTTGTCTATTCTGCCATCATGATTTTGATATCTGATTTCATAATCACTGGCTTTGCTTTCGTACGGTAAAACCATGACAGAAACACAAATTCAAATTCGTGATCTTAAAAAAAGCTTTGGCTCAAAACATGTCCTAAAAGGCATTTCCCTTGATGTTCCCAAAGGTCAGTCCGTTGCCATTATCGGGGCTTCTGGCACTGGCAAATCAGTGTTGTTGAAATGTATTCTAGGCCTGATCCAGCCGGATAGTGGTTCCGCCACCGTAGATGGGATTGAAACCGTCGGAGCAAGCCGCCACACCCGTGAGGAAGTGTTGAGAAAATTTGGCATGCTTTTTCAGGGTGGAGCGCTATTTGACTCCCTCCCAGTTTGGGAAAATGTCATGTTCCGTTATCGCCAGAACATAAAATTGGATAAGGCCGGATTACGAGCTGAAGCCAAAGCCACCTTAGCCGAAGTCTTGTTAGAAGAACGTGTGCTTGATCTTTATCCCGCCGAACTATCCGGTGGAATGCAAAAACGTGTTGGTCTGGCTCGCGCAATTGCTGACAAACCCGGCATTTTGTTTTTTGATGAACCAACATCCGGGCTTGATCCTATCACTAGTGGCGTGATTAACCGCCTCATCCGCAACGCGGTGGATCGCTTGGGGGCAACCGCGATGACGATCAGCCATGATATGAACTCTGTCAGGCAAATTGCTGATCAAGTGGCGATGATCCATGATGGGCATATTATCTGGCAAGGAAGCGTTAAAGACATGGATCAGGTGGATCATCCCGTCGTCCATCAGTTTGTTCATGGCTTACCCACCGGCCCTTTAACCAAATATGCAGAAAGCATTTAGATGGTGCGCAGCAAAACCCAATATGTCTGTCAGCAATGCGGCGCTGTTCACAGTAAATGGTCGGGCAAATGCACCCAGTGCAACAGCTGGAACAGCATCAATGAGGAATCCCTAAACGCGACCCCCGGGGCGGCAGGTAAAGCCAAAGGCAGCAAAATTACCATGCATGGGCTAATAGGGGAAACCGCCCCACCCCCGAGGCTTTCGACGGGTATTCCTGAATTAGATCGGGTGCTTGGCGGTGGCTTAGTTCCGGGGTCAGCAACGCTAATCGGTGGCGACCCGGGAATAGGGAAATCCACCCTTTTGCTTCAGATGGTATGCCAAATGGCAACAATGGGACAGGATGCTGCTTATTTTAGCGGTGAGGAATCCGTTGAACAAATCCGGATGCGCGGCGGCCGTCTTGGGCTAGCTCAACAGGATATGACGCTAGGGCTGGCAACAAGCACGAACGCGGCGGATATTTGCGCCTCATTAACCGCGGCAAAGCCTGTTACCGTTGCCGTGATTGATTCGATACAAACAATGTTCCTGCCTTCAATTGAATCTGGCCCCGGTACAGTCAGTCAGGTTCGGGCCAGCGCATTTGAAATCATCAGAGCCGCAAAATCCAAAGGCGCGGCGGTCATCATTGTTGGTCATGTCACAAAGGATGGTGCGATTGCAGGGCCAAAGGTTCTGGAACACATGGTTGATACCGTGCTTCATTTTGAAGGTGACCGCAGCCATCATTTCCGTATCTTACGGTGCATTAAAAATCGCTTTGGCCCAACGGATGAAATTGGTGTCTTTGAAATGAAAGGCAGTGGTCTGGCTGAAGTTGCAAACCCATCTGAATTGTTTCTGGCAGACAGGCAAGATCATGTTTCGGGCGCAGTGGTATTTGCTGGCCTAGAAGGCACAAGACCTATACTGGTTGAAATCCAAGCATTAGTTGCCCCATCAACTATGGCAAACCCACGCCGTAATGTTGTTGGATGGGATCAAGGCAGGCTTTCTATGCTAGCCGCCGTTCTAGAAGCGCGTGGGGGCGTGCCCTTATCAGGTCGAGATATTTTTCTAAATGTGGCTGGCGGTGTGAAAATAAGTGAACCTGCAGCTGATTTAGCGGTTGCTGCTGCGCTGTTATCATCAATTAGCGATCTGCCTTGTCCACGAAATTGTGTGGTATTTGGTGAAGTAGGTCTTGCCGCCGAAACACGGCGCGTGGCACATCCTGAATTGCGCCTTAAAGAGGCCGCAAAATTAGGCTTTGATCAGGCTATTCTTCCGCCACTTAAAGGGGTTGATTTAGAAATACCAAATGGCATGGCAATGCATCATGTTGCCGATCTTGGTGCGCTGATTGGTGCGCTTGGTGGCATGAAACAAAATCCATGATAAGAGATTGCCCAAGCCACCAGAAATAGGGTAAAAGAGAGCGATATGGAAATTGCTATTCCTTTTAATTTTATTGATATCCTGATTGTCATCATAGCAGTGATTTCTGGCTTTATGGCAAGTTTGCGTGGATTGATCCGTGAGGCGCTTGGTCTTGCTGGCTGGGTTGTTGCCATCATAGTGGCGCGCTTATCAGATGTTGTGGTCGCTGAACAATTGGATGACCACATTGCCTCTGAAATGATCGTTAGCGTGCTGGGGTTTGCTATTCCGTTTTTGCTTGTTGCGATCTTTTGGTATGTTCTGTCAAATATCCTGAGCCCACCATTGCGACGCTTTACCCTCAATATTCTCGATAGGCCTCTAGGATTTATATATGGGTTAGCTCGCGGATTTGTTATTGCCGCCCTCCTTTATATGAGTGCTCTTTTTGCGGTCGATAACGAAGAAGCGTTGCCGAATATGGTTCGCGATGCAGCACTGGCAGACGGTCTGCGAAGCACAACCCTATTTCTGGCAAGCTTAACGCCAGAGACTATGCGTGAGGAAATTTCAGCCAAAATTCCAGACACCCTTATTGATCCTGATCAAGCTAATGAGATCACGGATCAAATCATTTCACCAAGCGAAGAGAGCCCATCAACATCAGAGTCTAACGCGGTTGGTGATCTTCTCTCAGATGAGCTTGGCACCCTTCCCACTATTACCGATGGAACCCAATAATGCCCTATGATAATGACGTGCCTGTTGATGGTTTTCACGATGAATGTGCCGTTTTTGGTGTTTATGGCACCTCTGAAGCCGCCGTCCACAGCGCGTTAGGGCTTCACGCTCTCCAGCATCGCGGACAAGAAGCCACCGGAATTGTTAGCATGGATATTGAAAATGATGAGTTTCATATTCATCGGGGAATAGGTCATGTTGGTGAAAACTTTGACGCTTCATCAGGGCATCTGGATCGGCTTAAGGGTATGGCAGCAATTGGTCATAACCGCTATTCGACCACTGGACAGCCAGAGTTGCGGAATATTCAGCCCTTTTTCTCTGACCTTGCTTTTGGCGGCTTTGCCCTTGCCCATAATGGTAATCTGACTAATGCAGATCGGTTGCGCCGGTCCTTGGTTGAAACCGGTAGCTTGATGCAAAGCAGCACTGATACCGAAGTCATCATCCATTTGGTGGCACGATCACACCAAACTGAACCAGCTTTGCGTCTGGTTGACGCGATGAAACAGGTTGAGGGGGCATATTCGCTGGTTTGTTTGTCACAGCAGGGCTTAATTGCCATGCGTGATCCTCATGGTGTGCGCCCCCTAGTGCTGGGCCGCCTTGGTGATGCCTATGTGGTAAGCTCTGAGACTTGCGGGCTAGATATTATTGGGGCGGAATTTATTAGGGACATAAACCCAGGTGAAATGGTGATCATTAATAAGGACGGCATTTCTTCAAGCCAGCCTTTTGCCAATCAGCCATCGCGGTTTTGTGTGTTTGAATATATCTATTTTGCCCGTCCAGATAGCGTGATGGAAAACCATCATGTTTATGAAGCCCGAAAGAAAATTGGCATTGAGCTAGCCAAAGAGAGCCATGTTGAAGCTGATGTTATTGTGCCAGTTCCTGACTCAGGGGTTCCTGCGGCTCTTGGTTAT
>JAQCJL010000028.1 GCA_027593125.1 Pseudomonadota bacterium
CAATTCAAAACCTGATTGTGAATAGGCAGGTACATTTGTGCTTTCTGAACCTCCGCCCAGATCTTTGCAATCGTTTCATCTCGTTTAGCCAAATCTGTTTCGGACTCAAGGCTTACGATCATTGCATCAACATCCGCATTTGAAAATCCTGTTGGATTCCAAGAGCCACGGTCTTCAGTCTGGGTATGAACCAGAAAATTGAAGATATAATGGGAGTCAAATGTCGGCACACCCCAGCCTAACATGTAAAAGTCAGACTCACCGCCTTTGGCAATGGGGAAATGCTGTGCCTTTGGCTTTGCGTCAAGCGTCACATTAATCCCAAGTTGAGCCATCATGCCAACA
Source organism: Pseudomonadota bacterium (assembly GCA_027593125.1). Taxonomy (GTDB): domain Bacteria; phylum Pseudomonadota; class Alphaproteobacteria; order Puniceispirillales; family UBA1172; genus UBA12202. The sequence goes on from JAQCJL010000028.1 coordinate 346, forward strand.
ACTGCCTGACAAATGGCCTCATCATTAACATAGCGATCATTGGGGCAGTTCAGAACGATATCAAACCCGTCGCTGTAACCAGCTGCAGCCATTAAATCTTTGGCTATTTTCACATCGTATTTCGGGTATTCATTCAGTTTGTCTGTCCAACCATTTACAAAAGGCGGCATGATTACGCCAGTTGGATCAGATTGGCCCCGCATCACAACTTTCTTGATTGAGTCACGATTGATGGCGATATTCATGGCTTGCCGAACACGCAGGTCAGATGTTGGCCCATTTACTGTATCAACACCAAGGAAAATAACGCGGTTCTGAGCGGCAGTAGCCAATTTCAAGCCTGCTGACGATTCCACGCGACCAAGGTCTTGCACTGGAACATCCTGTATGATGTCGACTTCACCAGATAGCAAAGCCGCGACACGCGTTGCCGAGGATTGAATGGGGGTGTAAATGATTTCCGAAACCTCGTTGGGGTAAATATCCTTGCCCCAATAATTTGGGTTCGCCTTTAGTACCGTTTTTTCGTCGACAGCTCGGCTCACCAACATGAAAGCGCCAGTGCCATTCGTGTTCATGGTGGCGTAGTTGGTTTCACCTTTTGCCACATCATGCGGTGTCATGACGTTATTGGCTTCTGACCACCCCTTGTCCATGATAAACATGTTGGTGAGGTTGTTGACCAAAAGGGGGTTTGCACCATTGGTCTCGATATCGACTGTATGGGCATCAACGGCGCGGACGTCTTTGACTGATGAGAGCAATTCTTTCATCTCAGAACCATCTGCCCTTGCGCGCCCCAAAGAGAACACGACATCTTCAGAGTCGAATGTGGCCCCATCATGAAAGGTCACGCCTTGACGCAACTTAAACCGCCAAACACTAGGATTGTCCGGTAACGCAGACCATTCAGTCGCCAACGACGGAATGATTGAACCGGCCATATCTCGTTGTAGAAGCGAGTCGTAAATCTGATGCGACAAGGTGTGGGTAGGGCCCTCATTCTGTGCATGCGGGTCCATGGTGATTGAATCGCCTGCACGCGCCCAACGGATAGTTTCTGCCGATACCGCAGAAACGCTCACTGACAGTATGGCGGCAGAGACCAGAAAATGCTTAAGCATGTCGTTCTCCCTATATTTAATTTTTTTGATAGTCCAACTGTACCTGCAATCCAATCTCTTACAAATAAGAAATTGTTTGGATGCAGCAAAGTCCAGCCCAACCAAGGCCCCACCCTTTAATCATGACCATATCTGGTTGAGAAACAGCTCCAGTAACCCCGGCTCGTGGTACACGGTCCATGGAACTGGGTTCATGGGCAATTTAAACGTGGCAATGAACGCGGCAATGATTTGGAAAACAAAAAAGCCGCCTCAAAAATGAAGCGGCTATATATCTGATATAAAATAATAATTATTGGTTGCGGGGGCGCGCAACCGCCGTTACTTGCACCTCGATTATGCAAATATTTAGGGTTTTTGTGGTTCCGAGGACAGGATTTTTCAAGACCCTAAGATTAAACAATAGGTCTGAGGCAGTTTATTGGTGTAAAATGTTACTACTGATACCAGAATTCTACTAGTGTTGAGAGTATTGTTATTTGGTTGTTTCTGCCCAAGTTTTTTCTATCACATTGGTAAATATATTATTTTTTGCCAGAGTGATTGCTGTTGTATTTGTCGAAATGAAACGTTATATGGCTTCGCCACCATCAACCACAAAAGCTTGCCCTGTCATAAAAGATGATTTGGACGAGGCCAAAAACAGGATTGCTTCGGCGATTTCTTCAACATTACCAAATCGACGCATTGGAATGGCGCTACTAACATAATCAAGCAACGCCTCACGCCCACCCATCTGACGGGTAAACGGGTCGTTAAAAGGCGTGTCGATCCATCCTGGGCACAAAGCATTGACTCTGATGTTATGCGCAGCATAGTCGGCGGCGATTTGCTTAACCATGGCAACACAAGCATGCTTGCTGGTAGCGTAGGCAACCATTTCACGATCATAAAGCACACCTGAATTTGAGGCAGTAACGATAATTGACCCGCCGCCAGCTTCTCGCATCATCCCAAGAACAGACTTGATCAGCATGAAATGGGCCCGCACGTTTATTGCCCAAGATGCATCAAATCCATCAACGTCAATCTGCTCAACGGTGCCTTCAACTTGGATGCCTGCATGCGAATGAAGCACATCAAGGCGGCCATGCGACGCCATGACTTTTTCAACGATATTGGAGATATCGCTGTCGGCAGTTACATCAAGACATGCTGACTCGCACAGGCCACCCTCAGCCTGAATCATCTTGGCTGTTTCATCAGCACGCTGTCCATCACGATCTGTGACCAAAACCATAGCGCCATTTCTGGCCATGATCTGAGCCCCCGCCTGGCCGATTCCTGAACCAGCTGCGGTCACCAATGCTATCTTGTTTTCAAGTAACATTTGCTCTGTCTCCCTATAGCTGGATGGGTCACGTTACACCGGGGCCCATGATCAATCAAAAGCGTTTTGAAAAGACCCCATGACGCGTATAAATTTCGGCTGCCTCCTCAAGAAACAGAGCCAGTTTCTCGGCGCCAAAATCGTTGCGCAGGCGCTCTGCACAGGCATCAAGGCTGGAGCGATCTAATGCTCGGCCGGGACGCAACATTTCATAAATTTCCATGATTAGTTCATTCGGCAGGGACGTCATTTCCGCAGCGCGCCAAAAGTTATCTGCAAGTGGGTAGCGCTTCGCAGCGCCAGCAATTTCAGCCTGATGACTAAGTGTTTCTGGTGCAATCTGGATATCTGCCATCGTCACTTTGTCGTTAAGAATATTCTCGATTGTCAGGTCATCAAGATGAAATCCATTTGAGGCACGCAGTTCATCTGCATGGTTTTCTGACAAGGGGTAAGATTTTCGGTTATTAGACATTGCTACTCTCAAGGAAGGTGATTGCGACTTGCTGTGGATGTCTGTCGGCAACAAGCATGGCTGTTTCAATGGCATAAATTAGTGCCACCCGCGCATGAAACCGCGCCCCTAAAGCTTCTCCCTGATTCGTCACTATCACTGGCTCGGGCCAGTCTCCGCGGGCATATATGGCAGCATTCGCACCCAATCTTTGGTAATGTTCGCGCGAAGTGATGGGGGCATTTGAAAATAATTCAAGGTTATTGTGCGGTAGGCGACCACGCTTGTGAATAACCGCCGTTCCCTTGGCCTGAATGCCGATTCCTATTCCACTGCCCGAAAGGCGGGCTGCTGTCAGTCCCAGAAAGGACGTATCTGCAGAATGCCAGCAACGGATGACTCGCATTGCCATACCCTCTGCTTCGATTCCTTCGCCAAGGCATCGAAGCACATCGGCAAGCGAATGTCCGGCAAGTGTCTGAAACAAACGAGTGCCAAAGGCAGGAGAAATAGCGACAACAACCTCTTTCGGCTCACTGGAAGGAATATAATCGCCAAGGTCGCGATAGCTAATTTTTTTTGCCTCGGATGCGGCGTAGACTGCCTGTCCGGTAATGACAGCATCTTTGTCGAGTTCGCCGCGTATTTGTGATAGTTCGGACAGGCGTTCAGCGCTAACACGGTACCCAGTGCCCGGCCCCAGGTACTGGTTGGGTCGGTTCACAGCACTCAATACTTTCTGATCTCGGATTAGGGCTGAGGTCTGTAAAAAGTCCCCACTAAGTTTCAGCCTAAGAAGAAAAAGCAGGTTTTCGGCTTCATCACGAAAGCCACGCTGATGCAAGACCTTGATCACATCAAGGATTGTAATGCCCTTTTGTTGGATAGCGCTAGAAATTCGTCCAACATCACCAACACTGAACGTCTCGGTCTCATTTGACCCAGACGCCACGACAACACTCTGCTTCATCGTTGATGTCGGCACCGCAAGACCCATCGCATCAAACACCGCCTCAAGTGCATCAACAGCACGTTGTCGGAGTGCTAACATACTGGACTCCTCAACCGAGCGTAGTCCGCCATCAGCCTCAAAATCACGTTGCAGAACAAGGAAATCCTCAAGTTCCTCCCCATTAAAAGATGATGGGTTAAAGGAATTATCATATTTTAGGATGGTACCGAACCCTGAGCAAATCAAATCAGAACCGGCAAGCAGATAGGGGGTAATTTTTGCACCAACCCTTATTTCGGATTCCGAATGTCGTGCGTCATTGCCCGAGGCACATTCAAGGTCGAGCCACACCGCCAGCAGATTCTCGGCCAGAAGCTCACGAACCCCGCCCGGAATTGTCGAAGCAAGCGGCGCACCGTCAATACCACCATTTTGAGTGCCCTGAGCTCCCATCCCACGTTGCATGCAAAGACAGCGCGCCTCTAGATAAAGTAGTGATTTGGCCTCGTGGAACCCCATCAGCAGCTCGGCAGCCGCGCCCGAAGTACAGCGCATCTTGATCCCTCGTGAGGCATAAGCCGAGGTCAGCCATGCTTTTGACCATGGCGTGTCATCACCATCGATAAACGCCCCTTCAGTGCCGTAGACAGATACAGTTTCGGCGTAAGATGTAAACCCCTTCATGCCTATCTCTAATTCTTCGGCTTCTTCGCTTGAACACTGGAAAAGCACCCCAGCCCGACCCACAGCGGCGCCTACACAGCAGGCCAAGGCATTTGACCAGGAATTGCGTGAGACTCGCATTGTTGTCTCAATTTCATCAAAGCCCAGCGCTACAGCGACAGCCGCATCAGCTGCCAGTTGCAGGGGGTCATCCTTAGCATTTGTCACATGCCCCTGATTACTCGGCATTTCGCGCGGGCGCATCTTGGCATAAGCAAAAGTCAATTCAACAGCTGATAGCCGCGCCACCACATCCGCCAGCTTTGCCGGGGTCATTCCATGCGCCAACCTGGTTAGCTGTTCACGTGGGACATTTATGTCGACAAGCATCCGCGCAATCTCATCTGAAGACATGGCCATCGCCTCTTCAGCAATATCAACATCAATATGGTAGCGGGCAATAAAGGTGTCGATCATGTCGAAACGGTCAACGGAAACACTGTCCATTGCTGTAACCAACCTGTTTTTTATAGTCAAACTGGGGGTGGGATCATTTTCTCCATGCCAGGCAGTGAACCCATTGGAGGGGTCGTCTTTTGAAAAGAGATCGAGTCGCAAGGGACGGTTATCCCAATCATCAAAACGCCGCCAACGATTGCTTTGGTGCCGCCAGGTCATTTACCCCATCCATTAACCGTCTTTAGTATTATGAATATCGAAGCAGCTCGGGCCAGAATGTCTAGGATAAAAAGCCGTTGATATCCTCAAGCCATACAATGTGAGAATAAATCATATTTATGGTCTTCAATTCGTTCTCATGTAGTTCCATAGTCGCAGCTGCACAGCAATCCTCAACAACCACTACATTAAAGCTCTCATCAGCGAGTGACCGCACTGTACTTGAGACGCACTGGTCAGTGAAAATGCCTGCACAGATAACATTCTTGATACCCATATTATCTAATATGAGCCGCAAGTTAGTGCCTGTCAGCGCGCTGTCTGTTGTCTTCAGCACAACGACATCTTCGGCTTCAGGTGCCAATTCGTCAATGATCTGGCTATCATGGTCATTCTTAGGCAACAGCAGATAATTGAAACCCGGTTTCTTTTGAGACAGAGACCGATCGCGCCCGTCTGCCTTCAGACAGGCGATGCGCGCATAGATGATCTCACATCCGCGACCCCGGCATAAATCGATCAGTTCACGGGTGTTGGGTATGACCGTTTCATGCATCCGGTCATGAAACCCTTGCCAACGCGCCGCCTCCGCTGCGTTGTCAGGCACCTCAAGGTAGGTGTTTTGGATATCAATGACCAGAAGGGCTGTTTCCTTGGGTGGCAGAACGATATCCTCAGGATCCTCAGCCGTCTCATAATAGAATGAACGAAATGCCTTTTTCCAGTTGCTCATTTACTCCGGCCCTCAATTTTTTTCAGTGTCTCTGTGATTACACGCTGTGCAATCCGAAGATTGCCCATCTCGCCTGAAAAGAAAATTCTCCCTGAGGCTCCCATCATCTCAACATCATTAATAATAATGTCAGGCACCGCCTTTTCGGCCTCGTTGGCAGCTACACATGCGAAAAGCGCCGGTGACATTTCGCACACCAGCAGGCTTGACCCTGGAACCAGCATAGAACCACCCCTTGTTCGATTCAGGATAATGGCATGCTGGTCGGAAACATCCTCAATAATATCAGTGAACAGGATCGATGGTTTCAACTGATCCATTGGCTTAGCACCGATTCCGTCAAGAATTGCCTTGCCAGCCGCTTCCAGCAAGTCCTTGTCACTGGAATGCAACTCAAGCAGGCCAAACTGCCGTTCAGTAAACAACAGTCCTGGTTCCATTTCAGGAGCGACTTTAAGTGCCAGATCACAGATCCGGTGAATAGCCAAAGCAGGCGATACCTCAATGATAAGTGAATGTTCACCTTCAAAGGGCGGGTATGCGCGCGCTCGTGTTGGCGTGCTAAGATAAGCAGCAAACTGAGGTTGCAAATCAAAAATGGGCAAATAGACGCGCAACTCGGTCATTGCATTGGCCTTTCACTGCTTACTGATATTCCGTCAACCACTTAACCAGTAACGTTGAAATATTTGCCTAGATCCTGATGCGGCCTTGGAATTATGTGGACTGAAATCAATTCGCCTATGTGGTTGGCGGTTTCAGCACCTGCTTCGGTAGCCGCTTTGACCGCGCCGACATCGCCACGGATGACTACCGAAACCAGTCCATCACCGACTTCTTCACGCGCTACTATTACCACATTTGCCGCCTTTACCATGGCATCTGCCGCCGCCAACGCAGCAACAAACCCCTTGGTTTCAATCATCCCGATCGCTTGATTTGACATATCCTTTACTCCTTGTGTCTCAGTGTTGTTGGTAGTTGATTCTTCTGATTTGGGTCTTGCAGCCTTCTTTTTCTTAGTAGCCAATGCCTCCATCAGCCTCACTCCTCGTCAATTGATGCAATAATCAGCGCATCGATTGGCGCGCGGATGTCAGGAAATTGTGCTGCCGCCACCGAACCTGTAGTCACCAACACCTTTTCACCAACAGCGCATCCGATTGTGTCTAGAGTTATAATAACAGCTCCTGCATCAGTTTTCACTTCCAGCAGGGCTGCACTCGGCATTGTGTCGAGCTTTCTGCTCGACCATATCTGTCCTGTTACACGTCCAAGTATCATGCTAGTGTCCTCTGGATTTTTATCTGTTTGCGTCTGGCTTCATCGCGTGCAAGTGGTGTCATACTAACCGCCTTTGCCACGACCAGCGTTGACCCTTGCTGCATCTTGGCGATCATACTCTCAGTGATAAGCCCTTTTTCAACAGCGACAGTTTGGCCTGAAGCGCGCTGGGGCGACCCGGTACTGGTTCCCATTGATATCTCAGCTCTAGAGTGATCAAGACGGAAAACCCATCTGCCACCGAGAATTTCTGCGCGCGATTTGCCGTCCCGTCCGATCTCTAATAGCCGTTGAGCAAACCCGTTGAGGTCGGCGTCACTCTGTATCTTCACAGTTTCCTCCCGATAGGCAGGCACCGGCACCTTACGTTCATGTATGCCTAGCTGACCCATCTCCTCAACAAGGATCTGCCTTATTTGTTGTCGCAACAGGTTCATATCCATTCCTGCTATGCCCCCAACTTCAGCAAAGCATTCTCGGCGGCTTCTTTGGCATTACGAATTTCGGCCTCAGTGCCCGAAAGATACAGCCTGCCATTTGCCCCAATCATTCGCACATCGACAACTTTAATATTGGCCTGTTTTTCGGCTTCATTACAAGCAATCAGCGCGTAGGACGCGGGTTGGCATTCAAGAAGATAGAGAGATTCGCCACCTAGGATCATTGATCCAAGCTTGTTTCGGTTGATTAAGAATGCATGCTGGTTGTCAATCCGCGTGACAATTTTTGACGCAAGAATGGTCGGACGTGTGGCATCATCAGCGCGGGCGCCAAGGCTTTTGATCACCGCTTCGGCACTCAATTTCACCTTTGCTGTGGAGTGCGAATGTATCTCAAGGTAGCCAAACTGGCGCTCAACCACAAGAATCCCAGCCCTGACATCACTTTCCTTGATTGCGATATCAGTCAGCGCCTCAATATCAAGCCCTGGTGCAATCTCGATGATCTGGGCCGCCATGTTGCGCCGTGGCAGGCTACCTCGCATCCAACTGCTGATATAACAGAGTGTCTGGGGCTGCAGCTGATCGATAAAAATGAAAGAGCGCAACTCGGCCATTAGGATTTATCTCCTCGCAGGGCAAGACGAAGCTCCTCGGCGATAAGCCTGCGCAATTCAGCATGATTCAGATCGCCGCCCTGAATGGCATCGCGCGATGAAGATCGACTTCCAGTTGAGAATGATTTACCCGGAACACCGTCAGATGGTGCCTCAGGTAGTGGGCCATCCAGTGACTGGTGGATACCCTCAAAATTGCCAAATGGTTCATCATGGCTGGAATTCCAAGCAATCCGTGTATAGTTGACAAGATGCTGCGGGCCGACATTTTCACCAACCGAACTGCGGCCGAAATACCCAGTTCCAATCGTAAATGTGGGTGCAAGACCTGTTCCAAAGCCTGCCGCTCCTTGTGAGCATGGTGCATTGACAACACAACGATAGCATTCTACCTGCGATGAAAATTGGAAAATCATACGCTCATCACTAGCATGAATGGCTGCAGAGTGACCTGCTCCTGCTAGTCTTAGGACGGCCCGTGCTGAGGCCACTGCCTGTAGCGGTGAACTGGTTACATGCAAGGCAAGGACCGGACAGAGTTTTTCCTTCGAAAGCGGCTCCTCAATTCCAATCTTGGTAATCGGAGCGACCAGTATTTTAGTTTTCGTCGACACCTTAATTCCAGCCTTCTCAGCAATCCAGATAGCGTCCTGACCAATCGCTTCAATATTGAACCCCTGCGCATGAAACAGGAAGTTCCGCAACATCGCCGTCTCTTCGTCTGAACAGATATGCGCCCCTTCCTTCTTTAATTCAGACTCAACAGCATCATGGCAATCTCTGACCGTAATCAGCACAGATTCGTTGGTGCATAGAACTGAATTGTCGAAGCTCTTTGACTCGACGATGTAATGCGCCGCCTTCTTGAAGTCAGCAGACGGATCTACATAAACCGGTGCATTGCCGGGGCCAACGCCAATAGCCGGGTTGGATGACGAATAGGCGGCGCGCACCATGGCAGTTCCGCCCGTAGCCAAGACAACATTTGTCTTTGCAGACTTCATGAATTCCTCAATCAAAGGAATTTTAGGTGTATCAACGACTTGGATACATGCTGGTGGTGCGCCGGCAGCTTCAGCCGCCGCCGCCAGTGTCGTGACCGCGTCAATGCAGCAATCCTTTACTGCCGGATGCGGCGACAAAACGATGGCATTACGAGTTAACATTGCAAGAATAATCTTAAAATTGACTGTGCTGATCGGATTGGTTGACGGAACCAACGCGAAAATGACACCAGCTGGACGAGGGATTTCAACGATCTTATTGGCCCGGTCAATCCGTGGAGAAACAAAATCCACATCGGCATACGCGGCGACCAGTGGGTGAGCCGTCAATTCGTTCTTGATTTTTTTATGAGCAACAACGCCAAACCCAGATTCCTCAACCGCCCATTCAGCATATTTCAGAGCGTGCTGATGGGCCGTTTCGGCCACTGCATCAACAATACGCATCACAGCATCGCGGTCATAGCGTAAAAATACCTGCGAGGCCCAGCGTGCACGATCCAAGTAAAGTTCGGCCAGAGCCTGCATTGATGGCTGCGATCCCGAGATATCTATAAGGTTTCTAATTTCTGGCTCAAGCCGACCAGCCTTTTGCACAGGTTGGCTCGCCCCACCAGTCGAAATACCAGGCCTGGTTCCACTGGCGCCAACCATATATTTCTTTCCTGCCATGATCTAGCGCCCCGCTTTCCTATAGCGCCCCATAACCTCGGCTTCGGCGAGGCCAATAGCAATCTCAACGCGCCGCAAGAGATCTTCACAATCTTCCTGCGTCATGAGAAGGCCAGGCTTAAATTGCAAGACCCGCGGGTCAAGCGTTGAGAAAATAGCCCAAACACCATTGTTGTAGAGATGCTTCATTACTGGCTTGGCACCTTGCTCATGGTTGAATTCCAACCCCATGACGACACCATGCTGTCGGATACCAATGAAGAAATCAGGATATATATCCATGATCTGTTCTAGACCATCACGAATATAGTCCGAAATATAACGTACCATCGTACGGATCTGGGGCCTTTGGACAATTTCTAGAACTTTCATTGCGACAACACATCCAAGCTCGGCGCCGCCCATGGTAGAGATATGGCCAAAACCATCTTTTTTAAGCCAACCTCCATGTTCTTCGGACACGAGTACACAGGCAATTGGGTACATGCCACCTGAAATGCCTTTGCCTGTGACCATAATATCGGGTTTCACACCGTACCTCGTGATCCCCCACATTTCACCCGTGCGCATCAGTCCAGTCTGCACCTCATCAGCGATATAGAGCACATCATAGCGTTCGCAGAGCGCTTTGACAGATGGCAAATACCCTTCATTCGGCATCGGAAAACCATAAGTTGCAGGTATTGTCTCCATGATGACAGCAGCAACATCCCTTTTCTTGAGAGCATCTTCCATGGCATCAAGGTCATTAAAAGGCACCTGCACGAATTCATCATTAGTATCTTCCGAGAGAAAGAGCTTTGAAAAACGGTCATCACCAGTCTTTACGGCGAGGCCTGTATGCCCGTGATAGGCCTTGACGATTGATACGATCTTACGTTTCTGCACGGCATGGCGCGCTGTCTTAATGGCAATGTCAATAGCCTCGCCACCACCTGACCCATAGATAGTATATCGCATAGCCGGGTTAGGGGAACAAAGAGCCAATGATTCCGCGAGTGCCGTTCGAGCCAGAGCCGGAAAGTGGTGATTACCCATGTCAAAACGATTTGTGCCCGCCTTCAGCACCTCGACCAATTCAGGGTGGCGGTGCCCAAGGTTATAGGTTCCACCATTCAAATGCACATCAATAAGCCGCTGGCCATCCATGTCATACAGGTGATAACGCTCGCGCCGATCTATAACCAGATCAACGCCAAAATCCTGCCAATCTTGAGTTTTCCCCGGATTCCAGAACTGACGTGAACGCTCAAGAAATTCTAGTTTTGCCTCACTCATAGTGGTGATCCTACTTTTTACAATGGCCTATCATCATGCATCGTGAAAGAACAACGCTTGACACCAAAAAGGTAAATTTGACATTTTTTACTTTTTAATATTGCCCCACCCTATCGGGCTCATCCATCAGCTATGGCGAGGTAGGGTTCGGCTAGTTCCGCTGAAACCCGCGCAAAATCCTTTTCCAGCGATTGCGCCAAATCAGTCTCGGCATGTGAGCCAATCCAAGCTAGTAAAGCCATTCGGCGCAACATGACAAATGTGTCAATTTCCTGTTTGTCAACATCCTCCAGCGGTCTAACTGTTTCATAACCAGCAACCCAAGACGCTTTAAGCGCCGGAACTTGGACATGATCTTCCATGAAACTGATGCCCGTTGCAAAATCATACATAAACCAGCCAAGACCGCAGTCGTCAAAATCAATTAGCCGTGTCTGCCCTTCATCAATCAGCAAATTGGCCAACCTCATATCAGCATGGATCAGCCCAAAACGATCTGACCCTTTGCCATATGCAACCAAACGGTCACGGACACGCGTCTCGCACGCATTTAATGTATGCTCAATCTCAGCCGTCACACCAGCTGCATCACGCCAGTTACCCCAGTTTGCTTTTGGGCCAAATACCATCTCATCGTCCCAAATCAATCGTTCAAAAGGTTGTTTTCGATGCCAACCAATCGAATGAAGATGGGTTTTGGCGGCGATTGCACCCAATTGATTGAATGGCTCGACAAGATCCTGGCTCTCATCAGGCTCCTCTCCATCGAGAAAAACGAACATCACAAGATAGCGGTCTGAGAGACGATGTGTTTTGAAGCTCTGGATCGGGGCACCATTTATGCCGTTAATGATTGGCGGCGTAACCACACCGCCATCACAGCCTAGAGCTTCCATCCATTCCAACTCACATTCAATTGCGCGATATGTATGGTAGCCTTCACGATGCACGCGTAGAATGCTCTTATACGCGCCATCGGCTTCGACTATATAGGTTGCATTTTCCGAGAGATTTATGAGCCGCGCATTCGCATTTTGCGGCAGATCCCATAGTTTGAGCGAAGCATTCGCGAGCTCTGCCAAGCAGGCAACCAGCTCATCATGTGGCATGTCCGATGTTCCCATGAGACACTCCCTCCTGTTATCAATCTTTTTATCTTTATGCAGATGCGATAGAGCAGGTAGTTAGATGCTCTCTATGGCCTCGAGAGATTCCGGAATGGTCTGGCCACCATCCACAACGATTTGCTGCCCGGTGATGTAGGCTGCCTCATCTGACGCAAAGAAAAGCGCCGCATTGCCGATATCAGCAACGGCACCAAGACGCTTGAGAGGAATTGATGCGGCCATCGTGTCGAGATATTCTTGGCCAAGGTCTTGCAACCCCTCTGTGTAAATATTGCCCGGCATCACCGCATTGATAGTCGTGTTATAACGCGCCAACTCCATACACGCAGTGCGCATGAAACCAAGTTGGCCAGCTTTTGATGCGCCATAATGCGCCCAGCCTGGAAAGCCAGTGATCGGCCCAGTAATTGACGAGGTCAGGATCACCCGACCCTTTCCGGCTTTTTCAAAATGTGGAATGCAGGCTTTCACGGTCAGAAAGGCACTTCGCAAATTTGTACCCATAACTTGATCCCATTCTGCAGGATCCATTTCGACCATTTTGGTTTGCGGAAAAGCGCCAGCATTGGCGCAAAGAACATCAACACCACCAAAGGCCACAGCCGTCGACTCAACCATCTTCTGCACACTGTCCCAATCACTGACATCACATGTCGTGTGATGGACATCACATCCTTGGGCATTGAGCTGATCAGCCGCTATCTTGGCGGCCTGCTCGCCACGCGCAGCTATCATCACACGAGCTCCTTGACGGGCAAACACCTCGGCGATACCGCGACCAATTCCCTTCGAACCGCCGGTTACAATGACCGATTTTCCTTTGATTGAAGTTAGCATTATTCCCTCCTTTATTCTTCGTTCATTTATATTCTAGCTTGTTTGATCATGCGCACCAGGTGCGCAACCGCAAACGCAAATACTATAACAAAAAGCGAAACTGAAATCGACAGCATGCCGACTGTCGGAACAAGCGGTGAATAGCCCGAAATCATCTTAGCGTATAGCCATTCAGGCATGGTCAGATCGGCTCCCGTGGTAAAAAGTGATAGTGGAAAGTTTCCCCAGCTCAATAGAAAAGAGAAAAGTCCCGCCGAGATCACGCCTGGCATAAGTAGCGGCAATGTAACTTCGCGAAAGATGGTGAAAGTCGAAGCCCCCATGTCGCGAGCAGCCTCTTCAAGGGATGAATCGAAGCTGTAGGCTCGGATAGCAATAATCAACGTCGTAATGGGTGATATCCACACAAGATGTGAGATAATTGCTGTCTTCCAGGTTGGGATCACGCCAAGCGAATTAAACCAAATCAAAAGAGCCAACCCCAACACTGCCTGAGGAAAGAAGATTGGCAACAGGATGACTTTCTGAAACAAGTGGCGAAAGCGCCAGTTATAGCGCGCAAAAGCCAACGCCCCAAAGAAGCCAAGTACCATCGAGACAATGGTTACAATTGACGCAACTTTAAGAGAAATAATTACCAGATCGGTAACAGTGTCACTTTCAAATGCCTTCGTATACCATTTGAAAGAATAGGCTTTGATCGGAAAAGTGAGATAACGCGCCCTGGAGATTGAAGCAAAGCTGACTGAAAGCAACGGCAGATATAGAAATATAATCGCCAAAATACCATACGCAAAAAGGACAATTTTAGTACTATAGCTGGGTTTCATGATCGTTTGCGCCCCATAATCGTATCAATATCAACCCGCGAGATACCAAAGACAGCAATAGTGGCAATAATCATGATCAATAGCATTGATAGGGCCGAACCCAGCGGCCAATTCTGCCCATAGGTAAAGGCGGTTTCAATATCATCGGCAAGGACAATTACAGTCTGCCCACCTAAAAGCTTGGACTCGGCAAGAGCGCCTGCGGCCAAAACAAAGCTGAGCAATGTGCCGACAACGATTCCTGGCGCTGCCAAAGGCAGTTCGATCTCACGAAGCACCTGCCACCGCGTTGCACCCAAATCAAAAGCAGCCTGACGGGTATCTTCTGCGATCATCGCAATCCCCTGCATAAGAGGAAACAGCATGAAAGGAAAATAGACGTAAACAAGCCCAAAAATTATTATCGGGACATTGTAAAGCGCGCCTTCAAACCCATTGCCGGTGTAGTGGCGTAACAAGCCCTCAATCAACCCGCCCTTCATTAGTGTCAAAAGCCACCCAAAAAGCCGGATGTTTTCTGACACAAACAAACTGACAACCACAGCGATGGTAATGATTAGCGTGAAGCGGTTGAAAATTTTTGCCATCGCATAGGCAAGCGGCCAACAAAGCAAGAAGAGAATGACCGTCGAACTAAATGCAAGAACAAGTGACCAGAAGAGCGATTTCAGATAGCCCTCGACAAAGATTAAGCTGTAACTGCTGAAATCCGGCATAGCCAGGAGGCTAAAGGATTTTTGTGGCATAATAGAATAGATGCCAATGACCAAAAGCGGGGCCACAAAAAATACCAAAAGCAGTATCAGGATCGGTGCCGCAGAAAGATAGGCAATGCGCTTGTTTAGTCGATCCATTTGCTTTCTCCCCGCTCTGGCTATTCACCCACGATCAGATGGCAATCTGACATCGCCCAACTGAGCGTGCATTGATCACCAGGTTTGCCGTCAAACATATCCATGCGAAGCTTTTCAATGGTAACCAGACCCAGTCCAGCGGCCTCGACCTCATATTGGATCCTGGAGCCAAGTTCATAATCTTGCAAAACCCGCCCCTCGACTGAGAAGTCAGCCGCCTGACCTTTGCCGAAAGCGACAAATTCTGGGCGCACCACAATAGTGCCGCAAGAGGCATTGGCCTTTTTTAACTGACCGGAAATGTCGCTCGTAACTGACTTTGAGAGCATGATCTCACCAGGACTAGTCAATACCTTTCCTGCAATCTTGAAGGGGATCAAATTAACCTCGCCCATGAATTCGGCGACGAACCGGCTTACCGGACGCGAATAAATCTCACGGGCTGGGTCAATCTGTTCAAAGACACCCGCCTTCATGATGGCTATGCGGTCAGACATAACCATGGCCTCTTCTAGAGAATGAGTAATGTAAACAAAGGTTTTGCCAGTTTTTTCGTGAAGGGCCTTGAGTTCCTTTTCCAACGTCTTTCGTAAGCGATAGTCAAGTGCCGAGAGGGGCTCGTCGAAAAACAGAATTTCTGGATCAAATGCAAGCGCACGCGCTAAAGCGACACGCTGGCGCTCACCGCCCGAACATTCATGGATACGCTTACCATGATAGGATTGTGGAAGACGCAACAATTCCAAAAGCTCGAGCGCCTTTTGCCTACGCACCTGCAAATCCACGCCACGAATTTTTAACGGAAATTCGATATTCTCGCCTACCGACCGATGCGGAAACAGCGCAAGAGACTGAAATACCATGCAAGTAGGGCGTTTGTTAGCGGGCAACTTGTCGATGCGCTCATCTCGCAACCAAATTTCACCCGATGATGGTTCATCCATTCCGACCATAAGCCGTATCAGCGTAGTCTTTCCGCTACCCGATGGGCCCACTATTGTCAGAAACTCGCCTTCTCTGATATCAAGGCTTATATCCTTGATCGCTTCAAAAGTATCAAAATTTTTGCGGATATTTTTCAGTTGAAGGATTGGGTCAGACATCCCACGAATACCCCTATAAGAGGTCTGGCACCATCTGATGCCAGACCTTGTTTTATCCAGTGACTAGCTACGCTTTGCTTCGCTGTAAATTTTGATCAGCTCATCATAGGAGGGAACAATTTGGTAATCCAATGAGCGTTCCATCTCCTCAGCAAGACTATCCATCTGAATGGCGTCAAGCTCGTCACTATCAAACAGGCTCATCACTTTTGGGTTGGCCATCTGGCTAACTGGGTTGTAAGTACCCTCGGCAAAAGCAACTGCCTTGCAGATTTCAGGCTTTTGCACATATTCAAGGAAGTCCTCAGCAATAGTTGAAGGGTTTGGATTGTTGACCAGCGAAGTCAATTCAACCCAAACAACGCCACCCTTACCACCAACTGGGCCTGAATTTGGCGTGATGGCACGAACATTCGATGCACCATCAAGCCGTGCTGGCGAAGCGGTATAGGTGCCGCCAGTGAAATAGGCATCAATCTCTCCATTGATAAGTGCTAAATTCATCGCGACAAGGTCATCTGTCAGCATCTTTGCACCACCAAAAATTGCATCTGCTGTTTTCTTGAAAGTCTCTAACCCAGCCGCATCCATTGGTTCAAACGGGTTTTGGTCACCAGTGAGCGCCATATGCATGACGTTCCAGTTGTCATAAGTGAGGATACCGTAACGGCCCTTCATCTTCGGATCCAAGAACAGCTTCCAGCCCTGATCCTCGGCAGTTGCTCGACTGATCTTATCCGTGTTCACCACAAATGAGAATGGACCATAGCGTTGCGGCATGCCAATCAAATCGCCATTGCCAGCCAAAGCCAATGGGTAAGGCGCCTTAAATTCTGGTAACATTTGATCAAAATAAGGCATGAACCGGTCTTTGTTGAGTGGCTTGATAAGACCTTCAGGATATAATTGGCCCTGAGCCCAAGGCTGGTTGACGTTGATAAGATCCCAGACATTGGTCTCACCAGCACGCAGCTTGTTGATCATGTCAGGATCGGATGTGCCACTTTCTGCGCGAACTGTTGCACCAGGGTTTAGCTTACGGAAGGGGCTTAGCACCTCGTCAGTGTTGTATCCTTCCCAGCATAAGATATTTAATTCGTTGCGCGCAGCGAAAGCTGAACCAATTGGCCCGGCGAGAGTTGCACCAGCTGTGAACGCAACACCTTTATTGAACTGTCTTCGGCTAATTGTCATTGAATGACCTCCCTTTATTTGTTTTTCAACGGGTGGCTTTTGAGCCTTTTATAGCTTCAGTGTGCTAAGCAATCCCACTTTGCCGCTTGACATTCTATAAGTTCAATTTGACACTTTATGCATATGCTTGCATAGCTGCCAGATTTTGGCGTTATCTGATTTTAGTCATTCATGCTTTAAATTATCGGCACCGCCCGGGCAGACACCAACCCAAACGTTATCCTGATAGGATGCTTCTAAAAGTTTAAGATTCTGGGCAATGATGAAAATTACCTCACCGCCAATGACATTGTCTTCATTAGTTATCCCTGCTCTAGATGTGGCGGGTTTGGATGAAAATCTGCGCGATCGCGTCCTCGCCGCATCTTCCCTTAACCGACGCCAGGTAGATGGACATCTTAATATCATCCCGCTAGAACATTTCTGCCGACTTTTGGATGAACTGACTAAATTAACTGGTGATGCAGCGTTTGGCATTCATGCCGGCGCTCGTTTACAAGTGGCGCATCTGGGCCTGGTAGGACAACTTGCTGTTTCCTCACAAAGCTTGGCCGAGGCTATTGAATCATTGTGCAATCATTTTTTTATTTTTCAGAGCAAAACCTATTTTGGTCTTCATCAAGAGGAAGATTTATTTTGGCTTTCCTATGCGATCAGCGACAACCGGGTCCCAATTCATCAGCAGAATGCCGACATGATGATTGCTATCTTTGTAAATTTTCTGCGATCCGTCTTAGGGCGCACCTGGTCACCTGTGGAAATTCGCTTTCAACATAGCAAGCCAACTGGTGGGCCAAGATATGAAACGATCTTCGGCTGTCCAATTCAATTTGGTCGCCGTATCAATGCGATCGGCATCAGTCCGCGCGATCTTAATGCCCCCATGCCTAACTGCGATGACAACCTACACAAACTCTTAAAAGAGGTTATTGACCTTTTGTCAGCGCAGCGCAACATTCAGGCTGATTTTGGTTTTATAGTCAAACAGCATATTTTAATGCTAATGGGCTCAGAGCCTGTAACAACTCGTAAAGTCGCGCAAAGCATGCGACTCTCAGAAAAACAGTTCTTAAAGCTAATTCGTTCCAAAAAACTAGGTTTCCATGATTTGGTCAAAGAAACCCGCTTTGAACTTGCCAGGCATTATCTTGACCAGCCGGACATCAGCCTAACCGAGATCTCACTGCTTCTCGGTTACTCGGAGCTATCAGCCTTTTCACGGGCTTTCCGCCGTATAGGTCGTGAGACACCACAACAATATCGGCAGCATAAAGGCAATACGATGGCTATTGAAACATAAGCTTCATATATGGAGGATGTTTATAACCCCAAAGTGACGGAAACATGTGTCATGATTGAGGCGTGATCGGTTTTTCATCGTTTTCAATAGCAACTCGGCAATGCTCTCACTTTCAATTTACCTGATCAAAATCTTTAAGAATGGAAGCGGAGTTTAACCATTGTGCCGACGTCACAGTCCATGCGTCCAAATCATCATGCAAGGCAGAGCAACGCGAGTTGAAAAACTGAACCTCGCGCAGAAGTGACCGATAAGTAGCGACACCAGAATTAGTAAGTACGAGCCCCTCAAATCGGCGATCAACTGAAAGAGGTTGACGCCTGATCACACGCTTTGTCTCAAGACGCAAAACCATCCGACTCAGTTTAGATTTGTGAATTCCAGTCGCCTGAGCAAGGGCTGTCGCCGTAATCTGGCTACCCTTGCCAATCATCAAAATCACCAGCCAATCCTGCCGTTCAAGCTTGAGTCTGCGCTGACACCGTCGATCAAACTCTTCCGTCAGCAAGCGGTGCAGAAGCGCTACCATCAGCGGCGGAAAACTCTTTAATTCATCCGAAAACTCCATGATTTTATTTATTATGCAAATTAGTTTTAAATGCAACTGTTTCATTCGATTTTAAGTCAAAATGGGGAATTGGAAATCAAAATCCACGGTGAGCTTGGGGCCTTTCCAAAGATAGGCACAGAGCCGAAAAACGAACACCCCCAGGCCGAAAGCGAGGGGGTGCAAATAACGATGGTTGCGGGGGTAGGATTTGTTCAAGACCCTACCATTAAAAAGTGGGTTTGAATTGATGTAAGGGCACGCAACCGCCGTTACCTGCACCTTGATTATGCAATGATATGAGGACTTGTTAACTACAAAATAACATTTCCTGAAGACCTGCAATCGGCATTTAGGAGTATACTTTTTCGAATGGGGCAAAAACGCTCCAAGCACAGGCTACATTTTTTAGATCGAACCAAAACGGTAAATTCTTTGGGCACAAATTATCGTTTCAACCGCTATCTCAGATTTTTTCACCACGGCGAAGGCGCAGCGTGCCTGGCATGCTTTTCACCAGAATACCGCTGGCAACAATCAGAACCATACCGATCCGAGAAATGGTGTCAGGCACATTGCCAAACAAGACCAAGCCAATGATGACCGCCGCAACAATTTCAAAATAGGTGAAGGGAGCAATTCTTT
>JAQCJL010000029.1 GCA_027593125.1 Pseudomonadota bacterium
CTAAATCTATAACATTTATCAAATAGTTTTATTATGATTTTATTACCATTAAAATATGACAACACGTAAAGAGTATAAATAGTGTTTAATTTCAGTAAGTTTCTTCGCATTATTGGATTAAAAAAACAGCCTCAAATCGCGTCTATGGAAGCTTTGGAGGCTTTTATTGACGAAAATGCCGCCTTTGTTAGTCAGGTTTCTCTTTATACTTATGTGAAGGCTCGGGCAGGCACATCCTTCCCAAAAATGTTCGAAAATGAGAACTTTTTGATCTCACTCAGCATCTCGCGTTGGCATATTTATACTGCTTCTGTATCCGACTTGGCCTTATTTTCTGCTGCTCAGTTTCAGGGTTCTGGTTTTGCAGATTTGACAGAATGTCAGGCCATAACCACGTATTTGGGGACGCGCATTCTTTCAAAAGTGGAACAGAATGATGTCGATCAATCCGTATTTGATCAGGCCGCAACCCGGCTAAAGAAACGTGCAAAAACCGCAGATTTCTTAAATCCTGATGAAGGGAAAAAATATTTCACCAACAGTTCTGATGCGTTCATGCAATGGGCACCAGTCGTGGATGAGTTCAAGGCACAGGACGAAGAAATCATGCGCAATTCTATGCATCTGCGCTGGATTGGCATCAGGCAAGAATTAAAAGAACGCCTCAAGCATGATAAAACTTTCGCGGACTGGATTATGATCACTAATACCGCAAAGTTTTCTGCAAAGCGCTGAGAACCCTATCCTAGATAGCTGCCAAATAGAGACGTGCCTCCGCTATGACGCGATCCGGGGTGATATCGTTTATGCTTCCTGGCGCACCAATGCGAGCGGGGTCTTCCGGCCAGAGTGACGCAATCAATTCCGATTCAAGCACTGGTAATGTGCTAGCATAAATCCTAATGGCATTGATGCCAGTCGCAGCAGCGATATTAATTAGACTGGTATCATTTCCAATATAGAGTTTGGCCAGTTGATGAAGTGCAACAACGACACCAATAGACTGATCAAAAATAAGCTGAACCTGCGGTGAGGCTTCACCTAAACAATCTATAATCCGGTCAGCAATGATACGCTCATTAGGACTTCCGCAAAGCACAATATGAAGATGGGGAAAATCTGAAGTGATCCCCTTTATGACAGCAGCAAAATGTTCAGGTGACCAGCGGCGTTCTTCCCCTGTGCACCCTACCCCCATCATAATAACGGGTTTATGATCTGGCAGAATAGCCTTAGCCGCTGCCAGTTGTTCATCTGTAGCTGCCAGCCGCGGATGGGTATCAGCAGGAGTAACCCCCCGTTCTGCCATCAGTCGCGCCACCGCTTCACGAGGGTGAATGCCGCGCATCTGCCGTGATAATGGGGACGGATGTGATAAAAACCATTCCTGTTTTCCTAAGCCAAAGCCAAAGCGGCCCTTAATCCGTGCTAGCCATGCGGCGGCCGCGTAACGCCAACTGCGGTGAAGTATCCACACTTCGTCTGGGTTGATCTGGCGCATTTCTGAAACCAGTTTAAAAAACCCAATGAGTCCATCATGCCGACCTTTGCGTCCGCGTTCTGAACGTTGAAGCGGCAACAGGGTGAAATCCTGTTCTTGCATGATGACATGGGAATGTGATGACGGCTTCGCCATTAGCACAACATCATGTATGCGAATAGCTTCATCAATCCAAGGCTTAACCCAAATCATATCGCCAATGCCGATCATTGGTTGAATGATGAGTATCTTTTTTCTAGCACGCAAAGAGGTATGCTCTGTTGATGGTGATGATGACATTTTGTTATTTTTGCTTGCTTTTTATGCCCAGATCAATGGCGTTAAACGACTTTCTGAACAACAATTTCAATTTGTGCTAGCGCGTTGCTTTTGGCGGTCTGATCAATCGGGTAGCCACGGGAAAGCTGATAAAGGAATAGTTTCTTGCGCCAATTTGGATTGGACAGCCTGCGTGCAACACTTGAGATTTGGCGGTTCCAAAACTTGCGGTGATTTTTAGGCTTCTGTCCTTTGGGAAACAGCAGATCATAATCATAATGTTCATCATAAAGGCGATGCTCTATGACTTTTGCCCCGGGCAAGGCCTCACTTGCTGCCAAAATATCAATCGAAACGGGTGACCAGGAATCTGTGCCGCCAAGCCGAAATGTTGATTTATGATCATGGTTAAAAATCGAAGGCCAATGAAATTGCTCATAAAGGTCTTCATGGGGCACAACCGTAATCATAAAACCCCCAAGCCTAACCAGTGCCCACCAGTCTTTAAGAGCCTGCCGGGAATCATGCATATGTTCGAGGCAATGGCTGGAATGCACGGTGTCATATTGTTCAGGTTTCAAATAATCAAGAATGTGATTGGCGTCCCCCTGATGCTGATCAAAGATTTCCGCATCTGGCACAACGGGATCAGCACCAGCACCAATATCAATAACCCGACCTTTTAGATACGCGTCATAAAAGGCCTGTGATCGTAGTGCATTGGTCTTGCTTGCTTCTCTAGCCAAGAGCATTCCCCTTAAACATCGTGGTGGTAATGGGTGTCAAAAAACCTTAGTAACACAATATCCCAAGAGTTGAAATTATTCGTATAGGCGGCGCGATAACACCAAAAATAGAAGCCCCTTCATTAATATTATTATTATGAAATATGTGATATCTATCAACCCTATTATTAGTTTTGCCGTTTTTCGTTTGTGTTGCTTTGAGATGAACATTCTTATTACAGGTCATAAGGGCTTTATTGGCCAGAATCTTTTCCGCGCGCTCTTAGATATGGGGCATGATGTTGATGGATGGGAATGGGGCGATGGCAAAACGCCTGCCAATCCTCTTCCCAAAGTCAAAGGCCGTGATCTTGTTATCCATCTTGGTGCCATCAGTTCCACCACCTATGCTGATGTCGATCAGATCATGACACAGAATACCGATTTCAGCATCTGGCTTTATGAACAATGCCAGCACCACGGTGTGAATTGGCACTATGCCTCTAGCGCCAGTGTCTATGGTACGCTTGAGCATTTTCAGGAATATGGTCCATTCCAGCCGCAAAGCCCCTATGCGTATAGCAAATATTTATTTGATCGCCATGTGATCAAAAATCCAGCAAAGCATATCACCACCACCGGTTTCCGATATTTCAATGTTTATGGGCATAAGGGTGAAGAACATAAAGCTGATATGGCCAGCCCCTACACCAAGTTTATTAAACAAGCAGCAGAAACCGGTACCATCACACTTTTTGAAAATAGCGACCATTATAAACGTGACTTTATCAGCGTCGAAGATGTTGTCGCCACACATTGCCAGTTAATCCATAACACCAAGAGCGGCGTCTATAATATAGGGACAGGCAATCCTGTCAGCTTTCAGGATGTCGGCGAAGCCATTGCCCACAAATATCAAGCGAGCATAACCTATATCCCCATGCCAGAAACCCTACGCCGCCAATATCAAGCCTTTACCTGTGCAGATCTCAGCAAACTCAATCCCCTAATTGATATAAAATGGACGGATATCAGAGATTATATAGAAACTCATATTCCCTGATCTTTGCCATCAAAGATTATCGCTTGAGTCCACCTCTCTGAAAAGACAGTATAGAAAGATCATGGAACATCAGCACAACTGGGATAGCATTGTTGTTGGCGGCGGACTTGTTGGTCTTGCGATAGCCTATGGGCTTGGCCGTCTTGGACGGTCATGCCTTGTGTTAGATGCCGGAGACTTGGATTTTCGCGCTGCTCGCGGAAATTTTGGATTGGTATGGGTTCAAGGCAAGGGATCAGGGTTTCCCCCTTATGCGGATTGGTCCATGACCTCTTCGCAATCTTGGCCTGATCTAGCCGCAATGCTGCATGAGCAAACAGGCGCGCCACTGGCTCTGGAACAAAAGGGCGGACTTGATGTATGTCTGACCGAAGATGAACTCAATACCCGCATATCTGAGCTAACAACCCTAAGCCAGCATCAAAATGGCCGCTTTCAATTTAAGGTTCTGGATAGGGAAGCGCTAGCAGAGTTACAGCCCGGTATTGGTGATGTCGCTGGGGCAACATGGTCTCCGCATGATGGCCATGTCAGCCCTCTTTATCTGATGCGAGGTTTGCATGATGCCATCCATCATCAGCATGGTTATGTCAAAACCTCTTGCCCAGTAACCGCTATCACCCAAACCGGAACAGATATTCAAGTCACGACCCCAGACGGCAATTTTACCGCCCCACGATTGGTGCTGGCCGCAGGGCTTGGCAATCGTGTTCTGGCCCCCTTCCTTGGTCTAGAGCAAGCGGTCAAACCGCAACGCGGACAGATCATGGTCACTGAAAAACTGCCTGTTCAGATACGTTATCCTATGGTCACCCTTCGCCAGACCGCAGAGGGATCAATCATGATTGGCGACAGTCACGAAGACGCTGGACTTGATGTGTCGTCAACGCGCCCTGTGATGGCAGAGATTGCCAGCCGTGCCCAACGCATTTTGCCATCCTTAAGCCAGGCTCAGATTATTCGCAGTTGGGCGGCGCTTCGCGTCATGTCACCTGATGGATACCCTATCTATGATCAATCCCCCAGCATAGCAGGCGCATTTGCCGTGACTTGCCATAGTGGGGTGACTTTAGCAGCCGCACATGCGTTGGACTTAGCAAGATGCATTCACGATGGGCATCTCAGCCCACATTTAACCGCATTTTCAGAAAGACGATTTGATGTTTCGGCAGCTTGATACCCCCTCATCAGAGATCACCATTTTTTGGGAAGATCGCCCCCTTTCCGCCTATCAGGGTGAGCTAGTGGCTGCTGTTTTGCTCCGCCATGGCATTCACAGCACGCATCATGGGCAATCAACCGGATCACGCGGCCCCTATTGCATGATGGGGGTCTGTTTTGATTGTCTTGTAGACGTAGACAACCAGAAAGCTATCCAAGCATGCCAGATAATCGCCAATGACGGCATGCGGCTAAACCGCCATATGAACATGGCCGGAACAGGACATACCCATGACGCCTGATTATGATGTGATCATTGTTGGCGCGGGTCCAGCAGGAATGGCTAGCGCTATCACAGCACGACAATCTAATTTATCTGTATTGGTGTTAGATGATCAACCCGATCATGGCGGTCAGGTCTGGCGTAACATCCGGCAAAATCAACAACACCATCAGATGCGTGCTTTTCTGGGGAAAGATTATTGGAAAGGGCATCAGCTCACCAAGGATTTCCTTAATTCTGGGTCAGACATCACACATCAGGCTGTGGTCTGGCAAATATCTCATCCTTTGTCTTTGAGTGTGACCATCGCTGGGATAGCTCAAAGCCTGACTGCACGGGCCATTATCCTTGCAACTGGCGCCTATGAACGTCCTGTTCCTCTCCCGGGATGGCATCTGCCAGGTGTGATGACGGTTGGCGCTGCCCAAACCCTGTTGAAAGCCAGTTCAAGTGGGGCAGATGGAGCCGTGTTTGTCGGCACTGGTCCTTTATTTTATCTCACCATCACGCAATATCTTGATGCTGGTTTTTCAATTGCTGGGGTATGTGATACTGGCGCTAGGCTAAACTCACTATCAACACTTGCAGCTTTACCTTTGGCTCTTACTCAACCAAACATGCTCCGGAAGGGGCTAAGCTGGCTTCGCCGTATCAAAGCTGAAACCCCTTATTATGCTCATGTTTCTGATATCCGGCTTGAAGGTAAAGAACAAGTTGAGGCTGTTGCGTTTGCTTATGGCAAGGGCAAGACTAAAGAAAACATGCATATTCCATCGTCCCATGTCTTTTTGCATCAAGGGGTGATCCCTAATGTTAATCTCAGCATGGCAAGCGGATTAGCCCATCAATGGCATCATCGCCAGATGTGTTGGCATCCGGTCTGTGATCGCCATGGCGCGTCTTCGGTTGAGGGGATTTATATCGCTGGGGATGCTGGTGGAATTGCGGGGGCTGGCGCGGCGGTGGCATCTGGGCATATCACTGGCGCGGCCGTCGCAAAGGCATTAACCCGCGCCACATCCCCTAAAAGAGCATTATGGCAACATCGGATCAAACGGTTACATCACCGCGCCTTGCGCCCCTTTCTAGATCAGTTCTATGCGCCCTTACCGGAAACGCTCATCCCAAGAGATGAAAATACGATCATTTGCCGTTGTGAGGGGTTAACCCAAGCCGAAGTCACCACCGCAATTGGCATGGGGGTGGCAGGCCCTAACCAGCTCAAGGCTTACTGCCGGGCTGGGATGGGACGTTGTCAAGGGCGCATGTGCGGCTTAACGGTTCAGGCATTGCTTGCTGACCATCACAAAACCCCAATTCAGGATATGCCATATTATCGTCTTCGGCCGCCGGTTCGGCCAGTGACGATTGCGGAATTGGCAGCGCTTCACCAAGCGGATCACGATATCTCAGGATAGCTCAGGTTATTTGGATTTTGCTACCATACGGTCACGAAACCGGTAATACTGCATCGTCAATGGCAAAAACCACGGCGTCCCCTGATAAAAAGGCAAACTCCGCATTACCTGGCTGGAAAAGACCGTTTCAGCCTCTTCACCTAGGATCATGGCCGCAGCATTTTTACCTAGCCATGGCGCCCAAACGGTACCGGAACCACATAATCCTGCGGCATAAATCACCCCCTTATTGACGACCAATTTAGGAAGCTTATCGAAAGGAAATGCCACTGGCCCTGCCCAATGATGCGTGATGCGAACATCGCCTAGATCAGGGAAAATGCCTAGCAATGCATTCTTTAACCGAAGCTTTGATTGAAGCGGATCGTTACTGAACCGGCGCCCACCTAAAAGAATACGGTGACCATCAGGGGTTGGCCGGTAGTAATATCCTAAATGCAGGGCTTCACCAAACATATTGAGACGCGGCATCAAGTCTCGCACCCTATTCGTGCCTAAGTCTTCGGTCACGATAATTTCAGATATCACCGGAATTAATCGCCGCCGCAGCCATGGTAAGCCTTTATCGGTATAGCCATTAGTTGCAACAATAACATGATCAGCCGTAATAATGCCGTGGTTAGTGTCAACACGAAACTGCGTGTTTTGGTGCACCACCTTGGTCACAGTGGTTGCGGTAATAATGGCGGCGCCGGCCTGCTCAACACGATCAGCCATACCAAGCAGAAGCTGGGCAGGATGAATACTGCCAATATCTGGCCTCAACACCCCTGCCTGATATTTCTGGCTTACGGTATGTTCTGCCATCTGCCGTTTATCTAGCACCCCTATTTCAATGCCATATCGGCGGTTTATACGGTCTGCTTCACGGCGCATAGCTTCCGCATCAAATGGACGAAGATAGCCAACCACACGGCCTGAGGCCTGATGCCCACAAGCCAGATTTTCATGGCGGATAATTTCTGCCAGATTTGCCCGTGCCGCTACTGCTTCTGACTCAAACGCATCCGCTTGGGTAAGGCCAAAGCGGCGGATCAACTGTTCGCGTGATAGGTGCAGATTACCGCTGGTGATGCCGCCATTGCGACTAGAAGCGGCTTCACCAATGCGCATTTTATCCAACACCACCACCTGTCTTCCCGCTCGTGCTAACGGCAAGGCAGCAGCAAGACCCGTAAGCCCTGCGCCAATAATCACTACCTCAGCTTGCGCAGGGGGAGTAGCCGTTTTTCCGGCGCGTGGCCCGGCTTCATCCCACCAATAGGGGGTATTATGACCCTGCTCACTCATCCTATAGAAATCCTCATCATCCTAACGCCCCTCCTTAAAACTAGGTGCCTCATTCTATCTTATATTGAACTAAGCCACATGAACTTCTGCTAATCATTTATAAAAATCTTTTCGGTTTAAGTATGCACAAGAATAGAGTCCTAAGAGGTGCATTTTGATGTCCTGCTGGTGCATTTATGCTATCATCACGGGATGAAGTAATGAGGCGTGCCATTTGATGACAATTTATAATCTTGGCTCAATCAATATTGATTACATTTATGGTATGCCGCATTTGGTATGCCCTGGGGAAACTCTTGCGGCAACCCGTTTTGATTCCGCCCTTGGCGGCAAGGGGGCCAACCAATCCATCGCTATTGCCCGTGCAGGAGGGAAAGTGTTCCATGCTGGCATGATCCATCGTGATGATGATAACTGGTTAATGGATATGATCGCGGCCGGGGTAGACACGCATTTTATCACTCGCGGGGATATACCAACGGGTCATGCGATCGTTGCTGTGGATGATGCGGGGGAAAATCAAATTATCTTAGCCCCGTTAAGCAATGCTAGTTTAACTGAGGATATCATCACCTCAATCCTGACTATGGCAAAACCAGGGGATTGGGCGCTCACCCAAAACGAAACCAATTTAACCGCACCTTATCTGAAGGCGGCGAAAGCACATGGCTTATTGATCTGTTATAGCGCCGCGCCCTTTGTGGCAGAAATGACGGCAGAGTTGTTGCCACTAGTGGATTTGCTGATCATCAACGCGATTGAGGCAGAGGCCCTCAGCAAAGCCATAGGCAAACCTGTTGATCATTTGGGTGTTCCACATCTCATCATTACACGCGGCAGTGATGGGGCAGATTATGTTGGCAAGGATGGCACTTATCATGTCGCCGCCAAACCTGTTCAAGCGGTTGACACTACAGGGGCAGGAGATACTTATCTGGGGTATATGCTGGCACAGCTTGATCAAGGGGTGGGTATTGCTGACGCAATGTCACTGGCCGCCGCCGCTGCCGCTATTCAGGTCACGCGGCACGGTGCTAGCGCTGCTATTCCAAATATTCACGAAACCAAGTCAAGCCTGACGGCTAATCTCACAAAGGCATAAATGATGGAACGCCAAAAAATCATTATTGATACAGATCCCGGCATTGATGATGCCATGGCTATTCATTATGCCTTTGCCCATCCGAGGCTTGAGGTCATGGGGCTAACAACAATTTTTGGCAATGTGTTTGTTGAACAGGCGACGAGAAATGCGCTTTTCCTAACCGAACAGGCAAAACAACATATTCCTGTTAGCGAAGGAGCAAAACACCCTTTACGGATGCCGCCAAATCCGCCATCGCATTATGTGCATGGTCATGAGGGTTTTGGAACATTGCCTGCACCAAAGCCCACACGCAAACCTGACCCTAGGCCAGCGCATGTCTTTTTGTCTGAAACTCTCCGTGCGCATTCTGGTGAAATCATTTTATGTCCTGTTGGACCGTTAACTAATATTGCAAAGTTGCTGGAATATGATGCAGAGATTATCCATCATGTAAAAAAACTAGTCATTATGGGTGGAGCGGTAGATTGCGCAGGTAATGTTACAGCCCATGCTGAGGCAAATATCTGGAATGATCCTGACGCCGCCGAAGCGGTATTTGCCGCTGATTGGCAAATCGAATTAATCGGCCTTGATGTCACCAGCCATATTACCTGTAACGCTGAAGATTTTCGCCAGGTGGCTAGCGCTGCGCCCGTCATTGGCGGCTTTCTCGAAAAGATCACCGCCTTTTATATCAATTTTTATCATAGCATCATGTCGCGCCACGTGTGTTTGTTGCATGATCCAGCGGCACTGGTCAGCGTGACCGACCCATCTGCGTTTGAATATGAGGATATCCCTCTTGGCGTCATTACCCAAGGCGAGGAGATCGGCGCCACAAGACCCGTTGATCATCGCCGTGCTGTCAGAGTGGCTAAATTCGTTGATGCTGAAATGGTGAGAAAAAAATTTCTGGACATATGTGGGCAATGCGACACAATAAATTGATGCTTTTACAAAGCACAGGATGGGACATTTTAGTATGTTGGTAAAAACCGTTGATTATCATGATATTAATGCCAGAAAAATGCTGGCGTCTTCACTTCATGATACGGGTTTTGCGATTCTTGTTAACCACCCTGTTTCGCCTCAACGCATTGATGAGGCCTACGCCCAATGGGGTGCATTCTTTACAGATAGCAAAAAACACAATTGGCTTCGTGATCCTGAGCTTCAGGATGGCTATTTTCCTTTTAAATCTGAAAATGCCAAGGATGCTCCTGCCAAGGATCTAAAAGAGTTTTTCCATGTATATCCTTGGGGACGGGTGCCACCAGAATTAGAGGCGATGACACGTCAGCTTTATGATGATTTGTTTGCCGTAGGGGTGGAATTGCTGGAATGGTTAGATGAAGCATTGCCAGATGCGATCAAGACGAAGCTTAGTGATAACCTTGGTGCAATGATGCAATCAAGCCAGCAAAGTCTATTTCGTATTCTTCACTACCCACCTCTTCAAGTTGATGCCGAACCCAATGCCATCCGCGCCGCGGCGCATGAGGATATTAATCTGATTACGCTTCTCTTGGCTGGATCAAAACCTGGGCTTGAGGCTATGGATCGTGATGGAAATTGGCACAGCATATCTTGTGATCCAGGCATGATTACCATCAATAATGGGGATATGCTGGCGCTAGCAACGGATGGGTACTACCCATCCACTAAACACAGGGTCATCAACCCGGTAGAAGACACAAACTCATCGCGCTATTCCATGCCGATGTTTTTGCATCCCCGACCTGAAGTTGAACTCATACCCGGCTTTACGGCGGAAATGTTTCTTCAGCAACGGCTTAGTGAAATTGGACTGAAATAAATTTGACAACAAACTCTAGGAGCTATCCATGCGCATAATTTCTTTTTTAAAAATGATCGCCACGATTGCAACAACGGCATTTTGTTTAAGCATCAGCCTTGTTCAGGCGGCAGACATCAAACCTGCAGTCATTTATGATATGGGGGGTAAGTTTGATAAATCCTTTAACGAAGGTGTCTGGAACGGGGTGAAAAAATTCACCGAAGAAACTGGCATCGAAGTGATGGAATTCGAAGTCACCAACGAAACCCAGCGTGAACAAGCCATGCGTCGTATGGTAGAGCGTGGGGCAACCATCGTGCTTGGCGTCGGTTTTGCCCAAGCGGATGCGATCGCCACAGTAGCGGCAGAAAATCCAGATGTTCAGTTTTCAATCATTGATGTGTTCTGGCTGGATGCCCCTAATTTGCGCCAATATGCTTTTAAAGAACATGAAGGTAGTTATCTGGTCGGGGTGGCCGCCGCACATGCCAGCCAAACTGGTAAAGTGGGATTTGTTGGCGGTATGGATATTTCCCTGATCCGTAAATTTGCCTGTGGTTATGTTGGCGGCGTTAAATCAGTCAACTCCTCTGCAACGGTTTATCAGAATATGACTGGCACAACACCAGCGGCCTGGAATGATCCTGCCAAAGGGGCAGAATTGACAATGAGCCAGATTGATCGCGGTGCAGATGTTATCTATCAGGCAGCAGGCGGCACAGGTATTGGCGTCATTCAAGCCGCAACAGATGCAGGCAAACTGTCTATCGGCGTGGATTCTAATCAGAATGGCATTGCCCCTGGATCAGTCCTGACCTCTATGCTCAAGCGTGTTGATGTTGCTGCTTACGAAACCTTTATGGATGCCAAAAATGACACTTTCTCATCTGGCGTGTTGACGTTAGGTGTTGCTGAAGGCGGTGTCGACTGGGCGCTTGATGCCAACAACGCTTCGTTGATCACTGCTGAAATGAAGGCTGCCGTTGAACAAGCACGCAGTGACATTATTTCAGGCAAAATCAGCGTTCATAACTATGAAAGTGATCAGGCCTGCCCATATTAATTCATATCTATTGGCTATATCTGACCTGATGGTTACGCCCAAATATGAAAAAGGCAACCCTTGATATGGCAAGATAATATGATGACGCAAAACCCATCTTCGGCGAAAAGCAACACTAAGTTGCCTTTCGCCATTTCCATGTCTGGCATCAATAAACACTTTGGCCTTGTTCATGCTAATCGTAATATCGACCTTGATATTTATAGGGGAGATATTCACGGCATTGTCGGCGAAAATGGCGCTGGAAAATCCACGTTAGTGTCAATCCTATATGGATTTTATACGGCTGATAGCGGCACCATCAGCCTTAATGGTACATCCCATCATTACAATAGCACCGCTGATGCTATCGCCGCAGGGATAGGGATGGTGCATCAGCATTTCATGCTAGTGCCAAATTTTTCTGTTCTGGAAAATATTGTTCTTGGTCATGAAGGCGGCGTTAACCTGACCACAAGTATGACGAAAGCGCGGCAGATGCTAGAAGACCTGTCTCAGCGCTTTGGGCTTAATGTTGATCTAGATGCAAAAGTAGCGGATTTGCCTGTCAGCTTGCAACAGCGGGTGGAGATCCTAAAGGCGCTTTTCCGTAACGCTAGCATTCTGATCCTTGATGAACCCACTGGTGTTCTCACCCCCCAAGAAACTGATCAGCTGTTTGTTATCCTTCGGATCCTTAAGGATCAAGGGGTAACTATTCTGCTGATCACGCATAAATTGCGTGAGATTATGGCCGTCACAGACCGCATTTCTGTGATGCGTGATGGCGCGATCGTTGCCCATCTAAACACTGCTGAGACTTGCGCAGAGGATATTGCCCATCTGATGGTTGGGCGTCCTGTTTTGGTGGAAAAACAATGGCATCAGTGTGATAGGGGCGAAGCCGTGGTAAAGGTCAGCGACCTTAGCCTTAACGGGAGCGACAATGAGGCTAATCCCATTTTATCACCCCTTGATTTTGAGGTTCATGCCGGAGAGATTTTTGGCATTGCTGGGGTTGCTGGAAACGGGCAATCCGAATTGCTGGAATTGCTAGCAGGGATCATCCCGCCAAGTGGCGGCAGTATCGATTATCATGGCCAACGCATTGACGCTAAAACTCCGGCATCACCCCTTGATATTAAATCCCTTGGTGTTGCCCATGTGCCCGAAGATCGCCACGCTTCAGGTATTATTCTTCCCTTTAGCGCTGCTGAAAACACCATTCTTGGCTATGAAGATGCCGCCACTTCTGGCAGGTGGAATATGTTTACCTCACCTGCCTTAATCCACGAACGCTGTTCTGGCTTGATGCAGGATTTTGATGTTCGGCCACCAAATCCACATTTGAAATCTAGCCTTTTTTCTGGCGGTAATCAGCAAAAGCTGGTGTTAGCCAGAGAGATGTCAGCAAGGCCAAGCATTTTGCTAGTGGGGCAACCGACGCGCGGGGTTGATATCGGGGCGATTGAGTTTATTCACCATCAGTTAATCGCCATGCGCGACGCTGGATGTGCCATTATTTTGGTGTCCGTTGAACTGGACGAAATCATGAGCCTGTCAGATCGGATCATGGTGATGAATAATGGGAAAAAGATGGGCATTCTCAACCGTGATGAAGCAGAGGTAAAACATATTGGCCTTCTGATGGCTGGGGTGAAATGATGCGCCGACCTTTACCCAAATGGATTGATATAGGCGTCATGCCAATCATCAATATTTTTGCCGCATTTGTTGTTGCTGGGATCATCATTGCGTTGATCGGCGAAAACCCAATTACCGCACTTAGTGTCATGGTCAAAGGCGCTTTTGTTTATAAAGGAGCCCTTGGCTATACTTTGTTTTACGCCACCAACTTTATTTTTACTGGCCTTGCGGTTGCGGTAGCCTTTCATGCCACGCTGTTTAACATTGGTGGTGAAGGTCAAGCCATGATTGGCGGGCTTGGTATTGGTATAGTTGCGCTTAGCCTTGATCCGCTTTTGCCGCCATTGTTAGTGATCTTGCTGGCAATCCCAATGGCAGCAGTATTCGGTGCCATATGGGGCATGATACCTGGTTGGCTTCAGGCCAAAAGAGGCAGCCATATTGTCATTACCACAATCATGTTTAACTTTATCGCATCATCCATCATGGTATGGCTGTTGGCGGGAATGCTGATGGCACCGGGGCAAATGTCGCCCGAAACGCGGCATTTTGCCGAAGGTGTTGGTCTATTACAAATCCATCAAATTGCTAATGCCATAGGTATTCCAATGGCACGATCACCGCTTAACCTTTCCTTTCTTGTCGCCTTAGCCGCGTTGGTTGGGGTGTGGGTGCTGATCTGGCGCACGCGGCTTGGGTATATTATTCGCGCCACTGGGCATAGTGAAAAGGCTGTCATCTATGCTGGTCATGATCCTGCTAAAATCATTATGATCACCATGGCTATTTCAGGTGGGCTTGCCGGATTGATGGCGCTGAACGAAATCCTTGGGGTGCAGGAACGCGTGATCCTCAATTTCACTTCGGGTTATGGCTTTACAGGGATTGCGGTCGCGTTGATGGGACGCAATCATCCGTTTGGTATCTTGCTGGCTAGCCTTTTGTTCGGTGCACTTTATCAAGGTGGGGCTGAAATTGATTTTGAGTTTCAGACTATTACCCGTGAAATGGTGCTGATGATCCAAGGCCTAATCATTCTGTTCTCTGGGGCATTGGCGTTAATGTTTCACCCATTGATGGAACGGCTTTATGGGATGATTGCAGGGCCGGATTCTATCACTAGCCCACCAAAGACAAAGAGGGCGGAACATGGCTGATATCTGGCTTCAGTTTCTGTTAACCATCGACGCCACTTTGCGGGTATCAACACCGTTAATTCTCTGCGCCATGGCAGGGATTTTCTCAGAACGCTCTGGCATTATTGACATCTCACTCGAAGGCAAAATGTTGCTTAGCGCATTTGCCGCCGCCAGTGTAGCAGCATTATCGGGCTCACCTTGGTTGGGGCTAGGGGCGGCGATATTGGTGTCCATGATCTTTAGCCTTTTGCATGGCTTTGCCTGCATCACCCATCGCGGCAATCAGGTCATTTCAGGGTTGGCTATAAATATTTTGGCATCAGGGTTAACAGTCACTCTTGGCATTGCGCTATTTGCCCAAGGGGGACAGACCCCATATCTGTCATCTGCCCAGCGCTTTAGCGCAATACCGTTGCCTTTTGCTGATACGATGCGGCAAGTGCCGATTATAGGAACAATTTATGCAGAGATCATTTCTGGTCATAATCTGTTGGTTTGGCTTGCCTTGCTGTCTGTGTTTGTGACAAGCATAGTGCTTTATCGGACACGCTTTGGTTTGCGGCTTCGGGCCACGGGCGAGAAACCCGAAGCGGTTGATACTGCAGGAATAAGTGTAACCCGTATCCGCTATCAAGCGGTGCTTATCGCTGGCTTGCTTTGTGGTATAGCTGGGGCTTATCTGTCGATTGCCCATGGCGCTGGATTTGTTAGGGAAATGACCGCCGGTAAAGGTTATATTGCTCTCGCCGCTATGATTTTTGGGCATTGGCGGCCTGTTCCTGCTTTGATGGCGTGTTTGATGTTTGGATTTCTAGAAGCATTGGCCGCACGCTTGCAAGGGGTAGATATCCTTTTCCTAGGCCCTATCCCCACAGATTTAATTCTCGTTCTTCCCTATGTCTTGACGGTGGTGCTATTGGCTGGTTTCATTGGTCGGGCAACACCACCAAAGGCCATTGGTCAACCTTATGTGAAAGAACGCTAATCATGACGCAGCCTTCTTCCCTATCCTTAAAGGATAACGACAACGCCTTGATAAAAGCCGCGATTGCGGCGATGGCTTCGGCCTATGCGCCTTATAGTGGGTTTTCTGTTGGCGCGGCAATCCGCGACGAACATGGGCAAATTCATACTGGGGTAAATGTTGAAAATGCCGCTTATCCCCAAGGGTCTTGTGCCGAAGCAGGGGCAATAGCTGCTATGATTATGGCAGGCGGTCGTCAGATCACGGCTATTTCTGTTGCAGGAAAAGGGGATTTGCTATGCACCCCTTGTGGAGGATGCCGTCAACGCATCCGCGAGTTTGCAGCCCTCAAAACCCCTATATTCATTGCTGATGAAAACGGGTTCAGACAGGCGTTTACCCTTGATACCCTTCTGCCGCATAGTTTTGGCCCTGATCATCTCGAAAAATAAGCTGTCTAGTTATGCCAAAAATGCAAAAAAAATCCAACTTACCAGAAAAAATATGTCCTGTTTGTGGGCTTCCTTTTGTCTGGCGAAAAAAATGGCAACGCGTCTGGGACGAGGTGATTTATTGTTCAGAACGTTGCCGTCGCAACAAATCTTCAGATGAGATCAGTGATTTTTCGCGCCAACGCTGATGCGCTGAGGTAACCGTTTTCTATGCGTCCACCAAGGCACCAGTCCCCAGCCGCCGCCAGGCCCTTTTCCTGATCAAGCAAAAAAGCCTGGCCTGCTGGAAGAATGGCATTGGCATAACGCCATCTGTGCAATGCCAAATGGCTAGCCTTAGCCGCGTCAATTCCGGTTAGTTCTAATAATCTGCGTTTCATCTGTTGCTGAACTTTGTCAAGGTCTTGGTCAAAATGCTGATCTGACCATGCGTTTCCAGCATGAACCGTCAATGCCGTTTGGTTAAGCCCACGATCAGGTTTTTGGCGATTATCAGCAACAAACCCTATCGGATCATCTGATGTGCCCCATCCTGCATCCCAATCCATGGGGATGATATGATCAAAGCCAAGCATCATAGTAAAGCAGGCTTGCATTTTCGCACGCCCAAGATCCTCAGCAAAACTAACCTCATCTGGCATTAACACAGCGGTTTGCGGCGCAGGAACAGTACTGATGATCCAGTCAGCATGCATGCTATGGCCATGATCTGTTGTGATATTCCAGCTGCTATCTGTCTCAGACAAAAGCGCCTTTACCGTTGTTTCAAAATGGAAATCAACCTTTTTGCAATGCTCTGCCGCTAAGGCTTTCACAAGCGCGTTTGCCGACCCTGCAAGCGCATAACTATCCCTTCTTTGGTCGCGTTTAACCGGCTGATCATGGGCTGAAAAAATCACTGGATTTAGTGGCCATGGCCGAAGCAATCCTGATGCCTGATATGGGGCAAGCCTATCAGCAAAATCATTATCACGAATCGTTAGATAAGCTGCACCATGATCAAACGCAAATGGTTCTGCGCGGCGATGCGCCATTCTTCCCCCAAGGCCGCGGGATTTTTCCAGAAGCGTAACTTTGGCGTGGTCCTGCAATAACATAGCAAGAGTGACGCCTGTTATGCCGCCGCCTATAATGGCTATCTTGCTCATATTCCCTTTGCTCATATTATTGTCTCTGCAGCTTTAGTTGGTTTGTTGTCCTTAGTGTGGTCACATCCCCCATGAATGGGGCTACCAATAATGTGATCCAAATAATGTGGCAGAGTGACGCGGCCTTTTGGATAGGCTGGTAATTTTGAAGATGAGAACAAGGCCAAAAAAGATGTTTTGTTATCATTTTCACCTGTCTTTTCATCGAGAGATTACCTTCTATCATTTCATGACCTAAACTGCCTTTTTTTGGCCTTTTTGTTCCCCTTAACAAGTCCCGTTTTCAGGCGTATATGAGGCTCAGAAACACTATTTACCCCTTATGATGAAAGATACGATCCATGACTATTCATTCCCTTTTTAAATCCGCCAATGACGAGTTCTGCCGTTACTCTGGCCTAACCGCTATTAACCGCCGCATTCGCATCAGCCGCATCATTTCTACTCTGGAACGGTTAGACAACCGCACCCTTGAAGACATCGGCATTACCCGTTGGCAAATCAAAGACCGTGCACGCCAGTTGGTCGATAACGACAACACACGTTCCGCGGCATAATTCGCCCATCATTTCTAGATCAGAGCCAGATCCCCATGGCTCTGATCAACTGCCTTGTCCCAGCGGTTGCGGTGCTGAGACCGCTGAAGTCATCCAGCATTTATCCAAACTTCCCCCAGTTACCTGTTTGACCACCCAGACAAAGCGATAAAGTTTATTGTCCTGGCTTTCCATTTCCACCAAAAACTCAACCTGACCCTCACCTTCCTGTTGTTTTAGAATACGATGATTACGGTGATTAATCATTGGGGCATAGGTTGGCGTTTTGATCATACTGGCAAAACGGCGATAAGGCCCAGTCACTGCCTTATTGTCCGGATGGGCAAAAGTCCAGGTTTGCAAGATACCTAAATCGTCTTCGACGCGGTCATTATTCTGAAGCGCCATCATCTGGATCTCCACAACCTCCGCTGGGGCTATTTCGGGGTTAGGCATGATCAGGTTTGGGTTTGCTTCTTCGGCAGAAGCCATCATGGTAAGACCAGCCATCATTACCATTGCCATCAGGCAACGTTTTACGCCTTTAAACATAGCATCATTCCTTTATCAGATTGATGCTATTTAGACTGGTGTGTAATCACCGAAGGTCAAGCGATAACGTGCGAATTAAGATTAGAGAAAAGGCAGACCGCGGTTAACCGCCAATGCCGCGGCAAAGGAAATAGCCGATGATCTTATCATCATGCAATTCCATTGAGGTGATGAAAGCTGTGATGTAGCCTTCAGTAGCGCATTTTGTGGCCATTTGCTTGCGAATAAGGTCTGGTGGAGAGATGACAAAACGCTCTTCCGGCGGCCAAGTCACGATATATCCGCGCCCCTCAACAAAGATATAATCTTCACTGGACGCTTCTGAATTGTCTGAACCATTGTCGGTAACCGAAGCATCATCAACAGAACTTTCCATTTCAAGGCTAGATGCCTCAGTCACATTGGCTTGAGCCGTCGTCTTTATTTCTGCTGAAACATGCTGACAAGACGCCATCACCACCCCAAGCACTATAAAGAAAAAAGCCTTTATGATCATATCTTGAGGCATGACCCGATATCGGTTAAGGTAGGCTAAACCAAAAAGGTTTTGGATAGATGCACTTAAATTAGTCATCACAGAGGAAAGATCCTGCCCAGTTGTTTGAATTATAAGATCACGGATTTACGCTTTCTGTCAATAGGACATGCTTTAGAATCAAATGGATAATACTTATATCTACTTTCATCTTTTGGGTCTCATTGATGTCATCATTGGGCTATATATATGGACATTACTTGCCTATATTATAGGAACATGGTTGATCGTGTTTCGCATTATCAACCCTTATCAGCCTGTGGTTAGGGCTATCCTCGGTGGACTTTCTGCCCTTCACGATCCGATTTTGATGCCCTTTCGCCGCCTGCAATATCGTCTTTTCCCAAATTTGGGTGGTCTTGATCTGTCGCCACTGATAACACTTTTGCTAGCTCAATATATTATTAGCCCTGTGCTGAAGGACATCATCACCATCATCTTTGCGAGCGTCTCATAAAACTTCTGTGATCGCATCTGCTATGTCTTGCGGCTGATTAATGTCGGCAAAAAGGCATTATCTGGCGTTCCAATCATATTTTTAAGATTTCAGTTGAGGCAATTTGGCGCTTATGATGATCACAGCTGAATATAGCTAATAGATCAATCTTAAAACCATGCTTGGCTTTAGGAATCAATTCAGGCTAAACAATGGGACAGCCAATCATGAAAATCACACCACAAAGTAGGAGCACCATCAAACATGAGCGCTAGGATTATCGATGGTAAGGCCTTTGCCGCCAATTTAACTTCACGCATTGGTGATATTGTCAAAGCCGCCATGGCCAAGGGCGCTACTCAACCCGGGCTAGCTGTTGTTCTGGTAGGTAACGATGCGGCAAGCGAAGTCTATGTCCGAAACAAAATCCGCACCACCGAAGCCAGTGGAATGGCATCGATCGAACACCGTTTGCCTGTCTCAACAAGCCAAGACGAATTACTCACCTTGATTGACACCCTTAATAAAGATGATGCCATTGACGGGATCCTAGTCCAGTTGCCCTTACCTGAACAAATTAACGCGGATGCAGTCATCAATGCTATTTCCCCCGAAAAAGATGTTGATGGGTTTCACGTGGTAAATGTTGGCCGGCTTTGGGCTGGCTTACCCTCTCTCGTGCCCTGCACCCCTTATGGCAGTTTGCTTTTGCTCAAAGATGCTCTTGGTGATCTTAGTGGCATGAATGCTGTAGTGGTTGGACGTTCAAACATTGTTGGCAAACCCATGGCACAATTGCTTTTGTCTGAGAATTGCACCGTGACCATT
>JAQCJL010000158.1 GCA_027593125.1 Pseudomonadota bacterium
CTGTTTATTGATTCACTGCTTGCCTGCCAGCTTTGCAAGCGTTTACCTTGCCCTGCCGCATCCCAGGCATTCATTAAAAATTGGCGAAGTCGTTTTTTGGATTTTGGCTTTGCATGTTTTTTACTAAGCCAACCCATCATGTTTTTCCTTTAATTGACATTAGTACCAATATATATTATTATATAATATTGGATGTATTGTTTAATTAGGTGCTTATTATGGGTAAAAATACCAGCGTCACTCTTGGTGAACATTTTGATAAATTCATTGCCGAGCAGGTTTTAGATGGCCGTTTTGGCTCTGCAAGCGAGGTTATACGTGCAGGTCTGCGCATCCTTGAAGAAGAGGAAAGCAAGCTTGCCATGCTCCGATCTGCTCTTAATGCCGGTGAAAAAAGCGGCCTTGCAGAAAATTATTCCTTAAATAATATCATGCATCAACTGGGCAGAGATTAATGCCAAATTTCCGTATTTCAAATGCTGCCATATTCGATATGCTTGATATCGGGCGTTATACTGAGGATGCCTGGGGTGTTGACCAGAGCAATATATATCTGAAACGCCTTGATAAAGCTTTTCACACTCTCGCAAGAGAGCCTAAAATAGGACTGGCTTGCGATAATATTATGTATGGTTATCGTAAATTCCCTGAAGGCAAACACATTATATTTTATCGCATCGCCGATGATAAAATTATCGAAATCATTAGAATATTACATCAGGCAATGGATGTATCCGGGCATATTTCCTAAACTACTCCTTTATTTGAAATTATCTGTATCCGTCGCTTGTGATTCTGACCTGCTACTTTTACTGCAGATTTTATCTGATTGCGCAGGCGGAGCAGCTCGTCCATGTCAACATCAGCATATTTCACCGTATGGCTATCATGGGAAACCTGCACAACACGCTCGCCATTTTGTAGTTTGGTGATTGCGTCTTGCACGCTTTGTAAATCTGCTTCTGTGTAGTTCATATTTACCCCATGATACTGCTGCGGCTTTTCCGCTTGCGAATGTTACGACTTAAAGATTTTTGGTTAACATCACTGGCAGGTTCTGATGTATCTGCCGGCCTTGTTATTTTTGCGCCAACATTACCGAGAATCTTTTCCCATTTTTTATCTGACCAATGCTCAACACCAAGTGCAATAGCTGCCGAACGTGCATAAACACGGCAATCTAAGGCTTCGTTACGATCGCGGATTTTCTGCCATTCACGTTTCGGATAACCCTTAACCATTTTTGTAACAAGCTGCTCAGCAGTTAGTTGCTTAAAATATTCAGGGTTATATTTTGGAAAATGACAATATCCGCTTGGATAAATACCATCTTCATCACGAGTCAGCTTAAGCCAGTGGTAAAATTCCGATTTTAAAATCGAAACTCCCACAGGCCACATGCGCAAGCCACGGCGCAATCTTTTCCCACGATATGTCACATCAACTTTGCTTGGGCTTCCAAGCGGTGATACCGAACGGGTAACGCCTTTTATTGCCATCACCCGTGCGCTTGGCTGTTTACGCACCCAGTTATAAACTTCCTGTGTGGCATAACCTGAGTCAATTGCCAGCATCATTATCTGCAAGGAAACACCGCTTGCATGGATAAAACTTTCCTGCATGAGTGCTGATAACTGGTTCCATATTTCAGCTCTGGCTGGATCGCCATAAAATATTCTGTAATCTACCGACCAGCTTTGTTTGTCTTTGCCCCATGCGACTATTTCTACTTCGATACGGTCTTTTTGGATATCCGCACCCGCTGTTAAAATAAGGCCGTCATCAGGGATGCATCCGATTTTATAATCTTCTGCACGTTCGGATAAATGCTCCCAGTCTGGTGCTTCACCTTTATCAACCCAGGTTTCGCCAAGTACGGTATTAACCCATACTTTTAAAAGCTCTTCATTTTTCTTTGCAACAAGAAATCTGTCAACCGCATCCTCCCAAGAGAACCAGCCGACAGGAGAGTAAAGGCTGGATAAATGAAATCCTGCAATTTTAGTTATCTCAGGGCTTCTTGCCCGCCACTGACCGCGTTCCAGCATCCATGTTTTCTGGTGGTTTTTTATACCATAGCCACAATGCTCACATTCATATCTGGCCGTGGAAGGATCGTCATTATCATATTTAATTTGTGTCCATTTCAGTATCTGGTGTTCCTTGCATGTCGGGCATGGAAGCCAGAAAAACCGCTGGTCTGAATTATCAAAATCCCTTTCAATCCGGCTTAAACCCTGAATTGTAGGGGTGGAAACCTTTAAAATCTTGCGCCGTGAGAATGTACTGGTACGGCGTATGGCAAGAGATATCGGGTCACCTTCACCATTTACATCCAGCGGATATGCATCTTCTTCATCCAGAAACAAATAACGGACAGGCATGGAGCGCAAACCAACTGCGCTATTTGCGCCGGTGATAACAACTATTCCACCAGGGAATTCTTTGCTCTGAACCGTGTTGCCGGAATCCCTCGATCTTGGATCTTTTACTTTTTCACGTATTGCAGGCGTATCTTCAATAAGAGGCGCAAGCCTGCCTTTACTCCAGCGCTTTGCCATCTCAACAGTTGGCTGCACTACAAGCATCGGCCCCGGAGCCTGGTCAATTACATAACCAACCCAATTATTACCAGCCTCAGTGCCGCCAATTTGTGCGCCTTTCATGAATATTACCTCTTCGACTTCCGAAGAAGGAGAAAGGCAATCCATCAATTCTTTTAAGTAAGGCGTACGAGAAGTTCTAAATCGTCCGGGTTCTGCCGATGCAGTTTGCGATAAAACCCTGTATTCATCAGCCCACTCGGACACCAGCAATAAAGGATCTGGGCGCAGTCCGGCATTAAAGCTTTGGTTATAAATTGCTATAACATCATTCATTGGAAAGCTCCTCCAAAACCATGCGTATTTCTTTCGTCATGATTTCATGGGCTTTTTTCTCATCATCGCATACAGCCAAAACAGAGGCGAGACGATCAGGAATATTAAGCAGCCCATCACGCACAACTCTTGCTTTATTAAAGGCAGCAGCTTTTACCTGTTCAGCGTTAATCAACTCTCCGGTTTCAGCCTGCGCCCGCGCCTGTAGTAATTTTCCCTTTTCAATTTCATTTTTAATGCGTGTTTTTAAAAGCAAAGTGGAAAGATCAGAACTGTCACCGATATTGCTTACAGCAGGTGCTGCAACTCTTATTTCCTCATGACTTTCAGATTTGCGCTTTTGATCAATCAGTGGATTACGGATTGACTCTAATGCCCGATCAGCCTGTTTAGGAT
>JAQCJL010000159.1 GCA_027593125.1 Pseudomonadota bacterium
GCATTAATGGCGCTGATAAACCCGCCCCAGAACCCAAATGCTCCTCAAGGATATTGAGGCTGGCACCAGGCTTGACATCCACTACCACAACAGGATGACTGGAAATACCGTCCCCTTCGTAAGAAAACCGAAAAACTAACGGATCATTAACCTGCCCCGCCACGGTTAGTGCAACCCCATCACTAGCATGGGCAAGCGCAAAATCCGCCACACTATGATCATCAGGCACAGCGTCTGCCAGAGCAGAGATCAAATCAGGACTAGCATTTAGCGATTCAATTTTAAATCCAGAAATAATAATATTATCAGTATTTTGCGATATACCATTAATAAAATGGATTAAATATTTATCCTCGGATGAGCCAGGCAAATCAGACCGCTTCGCTGGGGTGAAGCTCTGGGCTTTGATGGCATTTAAATTTGTAAATCGCCATGCTTCGTGGCGGCTTCCCGGCCAGCCATTTTGCTCATGCCGTTTTGCCGCTGCCGCTGACAGATGGTCAAAACTCATGGGTTCATGCGGCATTGGTGAAATCTCCATAACCTGATTTTTCGACCTCAAGCGCCAGGGACTTATCGCCTGATTTGACAATGCGACCATCAGCCAGAATATGCACGTGATCAGGAATGATATAATCTAACAAACGCTGATAATGGGTAATCACTAAAACGCCCATATCGTCTTTTTTCAAGCTATTGACGCCTTCGGAAACAATCCTTAATGCGTCCACATCAAGACCAGAATCCGTTTCGTCTAAGATCGCCAT
This sequence comes from Pseudomonadota bacterium, assembly GCA_027593125.1. Lineage (GTDB taxonomy): Bacteria > Pseudomonadota > Alphaproteobacteria > Puniceispirillales > UBA1172 > UBA12202. The sequence goes on from JAQCJL010000159.1 coordinate 768, forward strand.
TCTCGGTTCAAGCAATGCCATCTGTAAAATTTCATAGCGCTTTTTCTCACCACCAGAAAACCCAACATTTACAGCGCGTTTCAGCATATCATCCTTGATCCCAAGATTTGCGGCTGCTTCACGCACAGTTTTTACAAAAGCAATATGATCAATTTCATCTTCACCATTGGCAATCCGGCGAGCGTTTACTGACCCTCGCAGAAAACTCATGCCGCCAACACCTGGCAGTTCCACAGGGTATTGAAAGGCAAGGAACAATCCTGCGCGGGCGCGCTCATCTGCTTCCATGTCAAGGATGGAAACCCCATCAAGGCGAATATCACCATCGGTAACTTCATATCCTTCACGCCCCGCCAAGACATAAGACAGAGTGCTTTTGCCTGAACCGTTTGGCCCCATGATTGCGTGAATCTCAGTTGGGTTAATGGTCAGGGTAATGCCTTTCAAAATAGGCTTATCGCCAATTGAGGCATGAAGATTTTCAATTTCAAGTAATGGCATGGTTATTATCCTACGCTTCCTTCTAGTGATATTCCGATCAATTTTTGCGCTTCAACCGCAAATTCCATTGGTAATTCTTTCATGACCTCTTTGCAGAAGCCGTTGACAATCAATGACACCGCGTCTTCGGTGTTCATGCCGCGTTGCAGGCAATAGAACAATTGGTCTTCAGAGATACGTGAGGTTGTTGCTTCATGCTCAACCTTTGCCGAAGGGTTCTTCGAAGTGATATAAGGCACGGTATGCGCCCCACATTGATCCCCGACCAAGAGACTGTCACATTGGGTGAAGTTTCTGGCATTTTCAGCCCCTGGCATCATCCGCACCAACCCCCGATAGGTGTTGTTCGATCGGCCAGCGGAAATTCCCTTAGAGATAATGGTTGACGTCGTGTTAGCGCCAATATGAATCATTTTTGTGCCCGTATCAGCCTGCTGTGCGTTATTCGTGACCGCCACGGAATAAAACTCACCCACACTGCCCTCACCCTGCAGGATACATGATGGATATTTCCAGGTGATCGCTGATCCGGTTTCAACCTGTGTCCATGAAATTTTAGACCTCGCCCCACGGCAAGCCCCGCGTTTGGTAACAAAGTTATAAATGCCGCCTTTGCCAGTCTCATCCCCGGGATACCAGTTCTGAACAGTGGAATATTTGATTTCGGCGTCATCATGGGCAATCAGCTCAACCACCGCAGCATGAAGTTGATTTTCATCACGCTGTGGGGCGGTACACCCCTCAAGATAACTGACATAAGAGCCTTCTTCGGCAATAATCAAGGTGCGTTCAAATTGACCTGTGTTGCGTTCATTGATGCGGAAATAAGTGGATAATTCCATCGGGCAACGCACTCCTTTTGGAATATAAACAAATGATCCATCTGTAAAAACAGCAGAGTTCAATGCCGAAAAATAGTTATCCCCTTGCGGCACAACAGAACCAATATATTTCTTAATCAGATCAGGATGGGTTTTGATCGCCTCTGAGATGGGGCAGAAAATAACCCCGGATTCGGCAAGCTTAGCCCGAAAGGTTGTGACAACAGATACGGAATCAAAAACAGCATCAACTGCAACACCAGCAAGGATTTCTTGCTCATGAAGCGGGATACCTAGTTTTTCATAGGTGCGAAGCAATTCCGGATCAACTTCATCGAGCGACTTTAGCTGATCAGTCTGTTTCGGAGCAGCATAATAATAAATATCCTGATAATCGATTGGCGGATGTTCAAGCATGGCCCAATCTGGCTCTTCCATCTTTAGCCAGTTGCGATAGGCCTTAAGGCGCCATTCCAGCATCCATTCCGGCTCTTCCTTTTTTGCCGAAATAAACCGGATCGTGTCCTCGCTTAGACCGATGGGGGCCTTATCAACTTCAATATCAGTGATAAAGCCATATTTGTACTTTCCTGTGGCTTCTTCGACCTGACGAACGGTTTCGGCGGTGGCAGACATCTAATTTACCTCTGAATGCGATGAGGACAGGACATAAGCCTGCTTATCATCTTTGTTTTCCTGAAAAAAACTTGCGGGATGGCATAAATCTTCGAGACTGACTTTTTGTAAAGCCTCAGAGATGGTGGTATTAATCTTCTCCCAATTACCACCAAGAAAGCAACTCATGCGTGATGAGCACGGATCAAGTGATGCGGTGACACATGAGGTCAAAGCAATCGGCCCTTCAAGGGCTTCAACAATCTCAGCGATTGAGATATCGCGAGGTGACCGAATTAACCGATAGCCACCCATCTTACCGCGCTCAGCCTCAACAAAATCGGTGCCAGCAAGACTTTTCAGCAATTTCTGTGTGGTTGTTTGCGTCAGCCCTGATTTTCTGGCTAATTCCACAGACGACAACAGGCGCATCGGTTCACGCGCGTAATAACTGGCCATAACGGAAAGCAAGACCGAGCCATAATCCGTCATTTTATTCAGTTTAATCATCTTTTCGCTTCTGTTGCTGTCCGTATGATTGGCTGTTGTTAGGGCTATT
>JAQCJL010000030.1 GCA_027593125.1 Pseudomonadota bacterium
CTAAGAGGCCTATCTTGCTCTTCTTTTCTGCAAGCCGATAATCCCATGGCAAGCATTATCATGAGCATAGCATTTATGGTTAGCTTGGTTATGTTGCGCATTTGGTTACACCCCAAGAATCCCTAGCCATGACCTAATCCATGGCAAAGGTTAAAGTGGCGGAAACTTATAATAAGTTTCCGCCTAAAAGGTTTTGCTTAGGATTTGATGGAGTAGGCTGTACCCCAACCCCATGCCCCAGATCCAAAGCCACGAGCAACTACACGCTCGCGGAAGATGTTTGAGACTTGATCGCCATCACCGGCAAGCAATGCCTTGGTTGAACACATTTCTGCACAAATTGGCAGTTTGCCTTCAGCCAGACGATTGCGACCGTATTTCTGGAACTCATCCTCAGACATATCGGTTTCAGGCCCACCCGCACAGAAGGTACATTTATCCATCTTACCGCGCGAACCATAATTCCCAGCCTGTGGATATTGCGGTGCACCAAATGGGCATGCATAGAAACAATACCCACAACCAATGCAGAGGTCTTTTGAGTGTAAGACCACACCTTGATCCGTTTGGTAGAAGCAATCCACAGGGCAAACAGCCATGCATGGCGCATCAGAACAGTGCATACAGGCAACAGAAATAGATCTCTCACCCGGCTTACCATCCTGAATGGTTACCACACGACGACGGTTGATACCCCAAGGAACTTCATGTTCGTTTTTACATGCAGTCACACAGGCATTACATTCAATGCAGCGTTCAGCATCACATAAGAACTTCATTCGTGCCATAGTAACCTCCCTTACGCACGCTCAATACGACACAGAGAACATTTTGATTCCTGCATCAGCGTTACTGAGTCATAGCCATATGTCATGGCAGTGTTGGCGGCTTCACCGAGCACATAAGGATCGGAGCCGTTAGGATATTTATGCCTGAGATCGGCACCTTCCATCATGCCACCAAAGTGGAATGGAAGGAAGGCAACACCAGAGGCAACCCGTTCGGTTACCTGTGCCATTACCTTAATCTGCGCACCCTCAGGGGACTTGACCCAAACCATGTCACCATCACGAATATTTAATGTGTTGGCGTCACGAGGATTCACCTCAACAAACATATCCTGCTGAAGTTCAGCAAGCCATGGGTTGGAACGGGTTTCGTCACCACCACCTTCATATTCGACCAGACGTCCCGATGTAAGAATCATTGGAAAATCCTTAGTATGATCGACCTTTTGGATGGATTCAAACTTGGTCGGCAGACGATAGAGTTTCCGGTCACTATAGGTAGGATAATCCGCCACGAGATCACGGCGACTGGTGTAAAGTGGCTCGCGGTGCAACGGAATGGGATCAGGGAAAGTCCATACCATTACCCTTGCCTTAGCGTTACCAAATGGGGCACAACCATGCTTGATGGCAACCCTCTGGATACCACCCGAAAGGTCAGTTTTCCAATTGGTCTTGTCCCCAGCCACTTTTTCAATTGCCGCTTGCTCGTCAGCCGTAAGATCACCATCCCAGCCCATTTTCTTGAGCATGGCCATACTGAACTCAGGATAACCATCAGTGATTTCAGAGCCAACCGGATATGAGCCTTCAGCCAACAGATTGTTGCCTTCATGTTCAACACCGAAACGAGCACGGAAGCATAAGCCACCTTCAGCAACAGGCTTGCTTGTATCATAAAGCAATGGCGTTCCAGGATGCTTCATATCTGCAGTTCCCCAGCAAGGCCAAGGAAGACCGTAATATTCCCCATCCAGTGGGCCACCTACGGCCTGCAAGGTAGTGCGGTCAAAGGTATGCTGGTGAGCCATATGCGCCTTTAGGCGTTCAGGCGACTGACCAGTATAGCCAATGGTCCACAATCCGCTGTTGAATTCACGGGTCACATCTTCGATCAGTGGTTCATCGTCCTTGACAGAAATTTTCCTGAACATCCGATCAGCAAAACCCAGCTTCTTTGCAAATTTATAAATGATCGTATGATCAGGCAAAGAATCGAATGATGGCTCAATGACCTTTTCGCGCCACTGCAGAGAGCGGTTAGATGCCGTCACAGAACCATAGGTTTCGAACTGGGTTGTTGCAGGCAACAGATAAACCCCATCCGTACGATCAGAAAGCACCGCAGAAACCGTTGGATAAGGATCAATAATGACCAACATATCCAGCTTTTCCATAGCTGCTTTCATTTCTTTCATACGCGTCTGTGAGTTTGGTGCGTGCCCCCAGAATACCATGGCGCGGAGATTATCAGGCTGATCCATGTTTTCTTTATCTTCAAGAACACCATCAATCCAACGTGAGACGGGGATACCGTTTTCATTCATGAGAAACTTGTCTTTGCCATCATTAGTTTTGATGGTGGCAAAGCGGCCTTTCAGCCAGTCAAGATCTTCACCCCAAACTCTAGCCCAATGCGCCCATGATCCAGCAGAAAGGCCGTAATAGCCGGGTAGGGAGTGTGACAGAACACACATATCTGTCGCGCCTTGCACGTTATCATGGCCACGGAAGATATTGGCACCGCCGCCAGCAACACCCATGTTGCCAAGCGCTAATTGAAGAGCACAATAAGCACGGGTATTGTTGTTGCCGTTGGTATGCTGAGTGCCACCCATACACCAGATGAATGTACCGGGGCGGTTGTTTGCCATCAGCTGTGCCACACGCCGAAGCTGTGAACCTGGCACACCCGTCACTCTTTCGGTTTCTTCAGGAGTCCATTTTGCCACTTCTTCGCGCACTTTATCCATGCCGTAAACACGCTGGCGAATGAACTCTTTGTCTTCCCAATCATTTTCAAAGATATGCCACATGATACCCCAGATCAGACCTACATCAGAGCCTGGACGGAACCGTACATATTCATCAGCATGAGCCGCTGTACGCGTAAAGCGCGGATCACAAACAATTAAAGGAGCGTTATTTTGCTCTTTGGCCTTGAGAACATGCATCAGTGATACCGGATGCGCCTCAGCAGGGTTACCACCAATAATGAAGATAGCCTTCGAATTATGAATATCATTATAGGAGTTGGTCATGGCGCCATAGCCCCAGGTATTTGCAACACCTGCCACTGTGGTGGAATGACAAATCCGAGCCTGGTGGTCACCGTTATTGCTTCCCCAATAGGCATAAAGCTTACGGAACAAATAGGCCTGCTCATTGTTGTGCTTGGCCGAGCCTAGCCAGTACACCGAATCAGGCCCTGACTTTTCCCGAATATCAAGCATCTTATCGCCAATCTCATTGATTGCGTCATCCCATGACATCCGCTGCCACTTGCCACCAACTAATTTCATTGGATATTTGAGGCGACGCTCACCACTAGCGGTTTCACGAACAGATGCCCCTTTCGCACAATGGGCGCCAAGGTTAATCGGGCTGTCCCATCCAGGTTCTTGGCCTATCCAGACACCATTTGAAACTTCAGCCATAACGGTACAGCCAACAGAACAATGGGTACAAACAGATTTCTTAATTTCTACAGCTGAGCCAACAGTGGTTGCCTGCGCTGGTTTGACGCTTTGGCCTGACAATGCTGTCACTGCGGCAATTCCACCAATAGCAAGACCTGACCCGCGAAGAAATCCTCGACGATCAATGGTCTTTTCGGCGATCTTGCCAACGAAAGATTGAGAAAGGGGGCCTCTCGCTACCCCAGACTTCTTTCTTAGCATTTTCTACTCCATTAAGTTGTTAAAATTTAAAACCTTGCGGTATCGTAATATGTTTTAACATGTTGTGTTTCTTTGTACCCCGCGCCGGATGTATCCATCTCAACACTGGCATTAGCAACACCGGCTACCGCCGTTACGCCCCCAACAACAACACCTGCAGCGGCCAATTTGAGCACATCCCGGCGTTCGGTTACCTTTTCTTCACTTTTGGTTGTTTTCATAACCACCTCCACAATTAAGCCCGCAAGCGGGCGCCATACCTCCGGGGCCTCTCGCTACCCTTTGGCATCCATATTGAAAGCTTGGCTTTCAATATCCATAAAGACCTTTCCAATTGTCCCAACAGGAGCATAAAAAACCGCATTTTTGGCGGCTTCAATATCCTGAAACAACAGACCGGCCCATTTTTCAATATGCTTTCTAAAAAAGCTGGCTTGCTCATCCAGTGAATACTGCCTTCCAAACTCACCACGAATCAGCCCAGCCATGATATCCATTAATGATGCAATATGATCTTCAGGCTCTTTCACGCCATCTTGGCGCGCAATACCAATGGCGGCCATATCTGAACGCAGATTGGCCAGCGGCTTTTCATTAAGGAATCCAGTAAGATAATAAGAGGCAAAAGGAAGCAATTCCCCACGGCCAACACCAATGAACAATTTAACATATTCATCACGAATAGTTTCAGGAGTCAAAGCAGACGCAAGTTTTGCAAGCGTAGCAAATGCACGACCCATCTCACTATCGTCACCATCAAGCTTTGCTATGTTGTTAATGATGTCATTGTTAGGCTCAGCGCGCAGAACTCCACCGATTAGCTCATACATATTTGCTCTGAGCTGTTCTTCTTCTTCGATATGATAAGTGGCTTTTGTTTCTGCTATCACCTGTTCCTCCGACTATTAAGTTAGCACAAAAGGATAATAAAAAAAATATTTCTTTTGAAATGACGGCAGATAATCTTCATTTTTTGTTACCCAAATGCGCCAAAGACAGAATGGTCAATTAAGATAACGGACGAAAAACAGGCCTTTTGGGTGATAAAGCGGATGGTTTTTGTTTGGAATCCTTGGCTTCCTCACCTTGATCCATTTCCTGATCTTGCCCAAGAAAGTCAGCCGTTTCATCACGGCGTATGGCTTTCTGATCTTCTGCTTGGGATTCAATCGTGGCCTCATCAGAGGCCATCGCCGTATTTTCGTCATGACTGCCTTCTGAAAGTTCATTTTCATTGCGATTCTCGTCCTCGGCGGCGGCTTCGGCTTCTTTGGCTAAATCTTTGAGTTTAGCTTCTTCCTCAAGTATCCGCTTTTCCTCGGCTTCACGCATCAATTTAGCAGTATAGCCCTTACCCACTTCATAAGCAGATTTCATGCCTTCAATGACGGTAGCGGCATCGGTGTAATCCTCGCCATATTCCACCATTTCATCCACCCTGCCAAAAAATGGATTTATTTTCCAAAGCCTGCGCATAGCCAGTTGTTTTAAGCGATCAGGTATGCCCTCCTTGAAAAAGGCATCAAGCTTATCCTCATCATGGACATCCGTGGGGTCTGGCAATTTCCATTTTTCCAGCATTTCCGTATCAGATTGATGATCTTCAGAATCCGCATCATGGCTAGCAATACCATCCTTATCACTGGCCGTATCATTGGGATAGCCTTCAAGTTCCGGCTTCTTTTGGTCACTAATATCAACCCCTTGCCTGACTTTGGCTTTTCGGTCTGACCAGCGTTGAAACACAGAGGCTTTCTTATCTGTCATGCGCGATTCTCTAATTCAGCTTTTTGCGATTATTAGGGGCGGCAAAAGGATCATTCTGCTTGATCAAGCGGTCATCACCTCTTTGCGCATATATGGCATCTGGGTCTATGCGATCGCGTTGACGCTTTTTGAACTCCTCTGGATGATAGTGCTGATCAACAAATTGCCTCACCAAGTCATGCATTGCCCCAATAAGCGGCAATTTCATGACCAAGTCTTCTCCACAATCCTCATAATCTTGAATATTATAAGGTGAAAAACTGGCCTCAATCAGCGACAACCCAGCCTCAGTTTCTGTTTCATTGATCAGGTCAGGCCGAAGAACCAAGAACATCGATGGTTCGGCAGAATTGAGATTTTCTGCGTAAGCTTCTGCTTCGGCATGATGCAACTCGACCATAGCTTGAGCCGTGTAAAGAACCATATCTTGCCCTGAAGATTTATTTTTATCTTGATTTGGCTCACCCTGATTTGGTACCGCCTCATCAACCCTTAATTGCACCAAGGGGATGTTATCAGTTGTGGTATGACCTTGTCCTATTGATATCTCCCGCGGGAGCATATCTAGAACACGCCACCGAAAATCCAGCCATGGATGATCAGCAGGTTCTTTGCCAAAAACAATCTGAACCGCGTGCAGCACATGCTTTGGGAGAGTAGTTTCATCTGTTTTCGTCACGAGAAATCCCCCAAGGGCAATAAACTAAGAGTTAATGTATAACTTCTCATTTTCATATCTAATCTGATCTACTTGAATTAGTAAAGTTATCTATTTAGAATGGTTAACAGCACACAAAATCTGAAATTCACTCATTTTAAGTTGAAGGTAGCTGTTTATGACAAGCCCATATCGCGTCACATTATGTAACTGCGGCAAAACTATGCCATTGGATGGCGAGACTATTTCTAAGGCTTGTGAAGGGGTTGATACCAAAATTTCTACCGATCTTTGCCGTAGCCAAAGCGATGTGTTAGCCAAAATCATGGAAACATCCGATCAGGCATTACTTATAGCCTGTACACAAGAAGAAAAGGTTTTCGCCGATATGGCAGAAGACCTTTCTGTTTCATTGCCACAAATGGTAAATATTCGTGAACGCGCCGGTTGGTCAGAAGAAGCAAACAAAGCCAACCCAAAAATTGCAGCCCTTCTGGCCGAGGCAGCTATGCCTTATCCGGCTTTTCCAAGCATGGAGTTGTCTTCTAGTGGACGATGCCTCATCTATGGTCGTGGTGATGAGGCGATTGCTATGGGCAAAGCGTTAAATAACGATCTAGGCGTTACGGTCATTCTATCAGAACCGGATGAAGCGTCTATTGACGCATCTCTCATTGGACAAATCGTCCAGGGTAAGATTACCAATCTTTCCGGAAGCTTCACCAAATTTACCGTAACTGTGGCGCATTATGCTGAATGCTTACCCCATTCGCGTGATACTTTGTTGTTTGGGCCTGTCAGCAAAAGTGTTGAAACCGAATGCGATATTGTCATTGACCTTGTATCAGAACAACCATTGGTTACCGGCCACGAAAAGCGTGATGGCTATTTTCATGTTGATCCAGCCAACATGACCGCGATGTCGCAAGTTGTGGCTCGCGCCCGCGAAATGATAGGTAGCTATGAAAAACCTATCTATGTTGCCTATGATGAGGATTTATGCGCGCATTCTCGCAACCAAATTGCGGGATGCAGCAAATGCCTAGATGTCTGTCCAGCAGGTGCCATTTCCAGCCACGGAAACCATGTTCATATTGATCCTAATATTTGTGGTGGCTGTGGGTTGTGTGGGGCCGTTTGCCCATCTGGAGCAGCACAAACCCATTTTCCACAGGCAGAGCATTTGGCTAATCGGATGGCTGTTTTGGTTGATACTTATCTGCTGGCTAATGGGAAAGCGCCTGCTTTGCTTCTTCATGATGAGGATTGGGGCGGTGAAATGATCAGTATGATGGCCCGATTCGGCCGGGGTCTGCCGGCACGGGTTATCCCCCTAGCCATGCATAGCGTTGCCCGAAGCGGACATGACACCATATTAGCGGCTTTTGCACTTGGTTTTGAACAGGTTTTCATTCTTACCAATCCCCAAAAAAGAGATGAATATTTCAGCATCCATGACCAAGTTTCACTAGCCAGACAAATGCTGACTGGCATTGGAAAATTCAATGATAATCAGGTGCTAGTCATAGAAGAAACAGACCCAGATGCCGTTGCCGATATCTTATATAGCAGCAAAATAAAATCCGCTTTGCGTCCAGCCCCTTTTGCCCCTGCCGGATCACCACGCGGTTTGACGCGGTTAGCGATGCACGGCCTAGCCAAGGCCAATAAAACCAAAGCCCAAGTCATACCCTTGACGCAAGGTGCGCCATACGGATCACTTGATATTGACACTGATCGCTGCACGATTTGTCTGTCTTGTGTTAGCGCTTGCCCAGCAGGTGCCCTTCAGGATAACCCGGATGCCCCACAGCTTCTGTTTCGGGAAGATGCCTGTCTTCAGTGTGGGATATGCGTCGCCACCTGCCCAGAACATGTTATTACACTGAAACCACAGTTTAACCTTGATGTTTCAGCTATGACCAATCAGCTGATTATTGAAGATGAACCTTTTGCCTGCACGAGTTGCGGTAAAGTTTTCGGCACCAAGCGATCAATAGAAAATGTAATGAAAAAACTGGAAAACCACAGTATGTTTGCCGAAAAAGGCAAACTCGACATGCTACAAAAATGTGAAAACTGTCGTGTCAGCAGCTTATTTGATCAATCGGGCACTATCAGCGGAATTGGTCAGAGGGCAAACCCTCGCACCACAGACGACTATAAAAAATCCTAAGAAACCCTCATTCTAGGCACATCCCTTTTAGCTAGCCTGTTCATTCAGGGGGAGGTTAGCCAGCAGATTTTGCGGCTTGCCGCGCACTAATCCTGCTTTATTCATGGATAAACCAAGATAGATAGGCGTGCCGAGATATTCTTTTTCCAACCCCTCATCAGCTGTCAGGGAAAACAAGCAGAGGATTTGTCTTAACCGGTCCTCGCTGACGTCCCGACCTGAATACAGATCATTAAAAATATTGGTGGTTTCACTATCAAGTCCGATATGCCAATTCCAGTTATTATCATCAATGCGTGCCATTGGGCTGATCTGGCAGGAAATTCCCAGAAAATGAGTAATCCAGCTTTCCATCACCCGACATAACGCATCTAAGGCCGGTTGAGTATAGGCGATATCTACCGACATATTGAACAGGTCATGCCGTTCCCAATAGGCTGGAGCAGATTCTGAGTTCATAATATCAATCATGACATTTTTCTCATCATCTGGTGTATTTTGGCCAGAAGCAATTTGGTATTCGGCCTGTAAATCCACAGTTGTTCTATCGGCGACCATGATCCGGCCATCATCTAGGGTGACTCTTTGCTCACGAAACAAAATTTCTGCCGCCCGCAATTTCATGGAGTCGCTCTCACCATCAAGAATATTGCGTAAAATTATATGCGCCATGTGATCCATAAAAAGCGGAGGAAAGGTGATCATCTCACCTCTTGCGGCTTCTAAATACGCCGCTTCCAGCGTATCAAAACGGCCAAGATATTCACGAAACCGCAAGAAAGCGCGATAATTACCAGCAGCGTCCTCATCAGCGATAGCATTTAGCTCTTTGTCAGATATGAGGCTAAAGGGCTTCTCTTTCAGTTTATGATGTAAAGCCTTTTCAGCATCACAGCTTTCATCAATAAGAGCCAATTCAGGGCGAGCGAGATATGCCGCCATAAAATCCTCAGTTGGAACCATACAGCCATTCGTGTTCTTATCAAGCAGGTGCCATCCCGATGTAAACCAAAAATCATGTGCCATTAGATTACATCCTCATCGCCATCTTGGTCTTCTACAATTGCCCAGATTTTCTGTTCAGAACAGCTCTCCGGTTTGGGAAAATGCCGGAAAGTTTCGCCAATACCATCTTCACCCCATTCACGATGGATAGCAAGCAAACTGCCTTTGCTATGCTGAGCGCATAAATCCGCCATAAATGCAATTTCTTCATTAGCCGCTTCACCTGCGGCCTCTGCATTTGGGGCGCCCATCTCATTGATAAATAGATCAACTAGTGCTGCTTTAATATGTTCATAATCCGCTTCTTTTGCTTCAGCAACAGTTACAAAAGTGGAATAACCAAAGCTATCAACCCCAAGAAATCCATTTGAAAAGGCTTGCCGCGTCTTACCAATCAGATCAGTTTTCTGCAGATGCTGAAAAGTAAAGGTACCAACCAGCGCCCATTCTCTTTCCTCTGCCGTGCGGGGGAAAATATTCAGATCCGATTCATCAAAACGGATAGTGCGCGCAAGTTTCATTTTAACCCTTCCCAAAGACTGGCATCATTCGGGGCAAGACTTATTGGCTTTCCCTCTTGCTTGATCAGGCCGAAGCCTTCTCCATCTATTCCCAGCCATTCTATTGAAATGTCTCTAAGCGGCATAGTTTGGTCAAGACGGGTGTTCCACATGTCATAAATTGGCTTAAACCCTTCATCTTCCCAGCGGTTAAGCCAAACAAGAAAATGTCTGCTGACAGCCTCAAGAAGCCGCGTTCGTGATATATAGCCGCCGCCTTCTTCTTCAAGAGAGGTATGATCAGGAATATGACCTGACTCGGTCTCTTTGGCTATTCCTGAAAGCTCAAGTGTGATTTGCCCAATCAGCCAACTTGGATAGCCGTTCTCATCTTGTGATGTGCTAAACTCAACCCGACAAAAGCCAGCATAGCCTTGATTTAGCAAAATAAACCCTGGAAACCGATATTGTACCTGTATTTCCGGCGGGGCGAGCGCACCGATCGCATCACCTAGGGCAACCATGAGGACATAATGCATTTGCATGGCCTTGGTCTTGGTGACTTCAGGGATCATGGTCACGGCCATATCCAGCGTTTTTGTTTGCTGACTGTAAAGAACCTTACCGGCATGACCTTTGGCAGCAACAACAACCGCCTTTGCCATCACATCCATTCCGTCTTCGACAGATACTGGTGTCAGCAAGGGTGGCAATTGGGGCGGCGTATCTTTATCTGCTGGATCTGGTTCAAAATATAATGACATCTTATCTCTCTCAGAAATGGTGATCTCTAAGTGTTCAAATTGTTCGGCGGCTCGGCATTCAAATTGGCAAGTGAAACAAGCTGACGGGCGATGCGGCGATATTCTGCCGCTTGTGGTGATTTTGGCTCGGCAACGACAATGGGTTTACCCTCATCTGATGCCTCACGGATATTCATGGATAGGGGTATTTCACCTAACATGGAAATGTTTCGCTTTTCTGCTTCACGCGCGGCGCCGCCTTCACCAAAAATATGATCCTTGCGGCCACAATCAGGGCAAACCCATACGGCCATATTCTGGATAAATCCAAGAACCTTTACGCCAGCCTTATCAAACATGGTCAGAGCCTTAACAACATCCAGCAAGGCAATATCTTGCGGCGTTGATACGATGACTGCTCCGGCCAGATTTACCTGCTGAGTAAGAGAAATCTGAATATCCCCTGTTCCCGGCGGCAAATCAATCACAATCACATCCAATTCTCCCCAAACCACCGCATTAAGCATTTGGGTCAGCGCAGATTGAACCATCGGGCCACGCCAGATCATTGCGGTTTCATCCGGAACCAGCAAGCCCATTGACATAACCTTGACGCCATAATTTTCGAGAGGCGCAACCATATCACCTCCAACCGCTTGTGGTCTACCACTCACCCCCATCATCCTTGGCTGTGAGGGGCCATAGACATCCGCATCAAGCAAGCCCACACGCAACCCTTCTAGCTTGAGCGCTATGGCCAGATTAGTAGCGGTCGTTGATTTGCCAACACCCCCCTTGCCTGATGCAATCGCAATAAATCGCCGCACCGAAGAATTGAGTGTCTTTTCCTTGGCTGGGGTAGCCTCTGTTTTATCTGTTGGCTTATGCGCTTGGGCAGAGGCGTTGTTATGCGCGGTAATCACTACGGTTGCGGCCACCACACCATCCAGTTTGCGAATAGCCGCTTCTATCTGTTGGCGAAGCGGTTCCATTGCTGGCCCACGATGGGGGGGAACAGCCAAAGTCACCATCACCTTATTATCTGAAACCGTGATACCATCAAGCATACCCAGGCTGATAATATCCTTATTCTGTGACGGATCCGTGATATTGGCTAGCACTGCCTTAATCTGATCCGCAGTTACAGGTTTCGTCATGCTATTTTTTCTCCAGTCCATCGACATAGCTAAGAATGGCCTCATGCTCATCAATCGTCAAAAGGATTTCATGACTGAAAGCCGGCAGATTTTCTGGCCTTTCTTCACTTATACCATCAATTCTGATCACGGATGGATGCGGCGGCAAGAGATAGAATATCTCAAACCTCTCACGCCAATCTGAGAGGGTTTTCATCGCCTCAAACGATGGGGTTGAGCCAATTCCGCCATAGGGGTTGATATCAGCCACAACATGGCATCGGGTACAATGCTGCCTGACCAGCGCGCGGCCTAAATCTTGATCTGCTATGGCCGTGGATATACCGCCGCCATCATATCCGGCTATCAGCATGACCGCCAAGAGGATGAACTTTGTCAGCAATGGTTTAATCATCAGACGGTCGGGTCTGCCATATGTTCACGCAACATATCCTTATATTGCGTCACCATATGGTCGATATAGGCTTCATGGTTTTCGACCAACATGACGTTTTTTCCAACATGGGCGTTGTATCTAGCCGCCGCATAAAGCAAAGCATAGTGCAAATCGGTTGCAACGATCTTACGATTTCGTTCATTAGCAAGAGATATAAATTGATCTGCGACCTTTAAAAACTGAGCATTATCAAGCTGCCCCTTAGTTGGAGTATCGGGTCTTATATGCCAATCTCTAAATGTCATCAGGCTACTCCTTATTCATTGGCGATTGCAACAACGCGTCAAATCTTAGCACAGATATAAAGAGAGATGAACCTATGTAGAGCCAGATTTGGTGCAATCCGTTTTATCGCTGGCAACACGGCAAAGGGCCGGCGGCATTGCCATAAGCTTTGGGGTTGATTAGAATAGTATCCTGGTCCCGTAGCTCAGTAGGATAGAGCGACAGATTCCTAATCTGTAGGTCACAGGTTCGAATCCTGTCGGGATCACCATTTTTTTTGGATAGGGCCAAAACCCATCACAACGCCTCAATAACAAACCCGATCGTGTTTATGCCTTAACACACAAGACCAAGGGGGATGAGAGAAACCTTACGCCAGATGATACCGCGTCATCCCCTCAGATGTGGTCTCTGCGATCATGGTCTTTTGCTGAACCAGATGATAGAGATGCGCGTGCGCCTCGCCACTGGCAAAATAGCGTTCATGTTCGTTAAGTTCTATGGCAAACAAGGTGTCCATGGCGTCTTTTACCGTGATCGGGCCTTGGTCAGCTCTATCCAGTAATTGTGTCAGACGGTCTTGATGATGGGTAATCAGGTTGCCAGCGCGTGTAGACAACGCATGAAAAGCCCAGTCATGCCCAGGAAGCACAAGCCAATCATCCCCCCAAGTCAACATATCCGCCAGATAGCCGAAATAATGTCCCAACATATCATCCGCAACAGACCCAAGGGGCGAGGCAATATTTGGGGTAATGCGCGGCAACAGAAAATCGCCGCTTAAATAGATGCGTCTCATCGGGTCATAAAGCCCGATATGATCATCCGAATGCCCCCGATCACAGCGCACCTGCCAGTTTCCATGCAGACCAGAAAGGGTATCCCCTGCGCCCACATAACGAACCGCACCAAGTTCTTCAATTTTTTCGCTGTAATGGTTGCCGCGATCTGTCAGGGCAGATAGCGCATCATCACCAAGACCATAGCCTTGGTAACGGGAAAACATCATTTTCGCAAAAACATCATCATCCATCTTGGTCAAGAGATTGGATTTCTCATATTCAATCTGGCTCATTAATACTTCTGCGCCTGTCATTTCTGCCAAATCTGCTGCATAGCCGATATGATCCGGATGATGATGCGTTACCAGAATGCGCCGAATGGGATAATCCGTAAATGGCGCAGCCAGCAACAATCGCTGCCAAATATCCCCTGTTTGCTTGGAATAAATCCCAGTGTCAATCACGGTCAGGCCATCTTGGGCGCGCAAGACATAAAGGTTCACATGGTTTAACCTAAACGGCAGAGGCATCCTAATCCACCAGATATCATCCGCCACCATAACGATCTGACCATCAGCAGGATTAGGAGTATCGGCTTTGGGAACTGGGCTGATCATAGGGACACCATCATAAGGTAAAAGGGGCAAATGACATAGAATTGAACCCATGATGCCGCCACCATAACAAAGAGGTGACTTGTTCACATGGATCAATGGATGCTAGGATAACCTTAAATAATGCCTGTCATCAAATGGATATTGTCCCCTTACTCTTGGAGCATGACACATGACACCAGTCTATATCATCGCCGCCACCCGTTCTGCTGTTGGTAGTTTTGGTGGATCACTCAAAGACACCAGGCCCATTGAGTTAGGCGTATCAATCGCCAAGAGTGCCATTAGCAAAAGTGGCCTCAAGGCTGAGGATTTGGAACACGCTGTGGTTGGGCATGTCATCCACACGGAAGCTAAAGACCAATATATTTCGCGCGCTATTTCCATAGGGTCAGGCATGGCCGAAACTGCCCCCGCACTTACTGTTAATCGGCTCTGTGGGTCAGGGTTGCAGTCGCTTGTTTCTGCAACACAATTGATCCAGCTTGGTGATGCCACCGCAGCTTTAGCAGGCGGTGTTGAGGTGATGAGCCGAGGCGGTTATCTGTTGCCATCCCAACGCTGGGGGGCACGAATGGGCAATGCCGAAGCACAAGATATGATGCTAGGGGCACTGCATGATCCGTTTGATATCGGCCATATGGGAATCACCGCCGAAAATATCGCCGCGGATTTTGATATCAGCCGTGATGACATGGATCACTTTGCCGCCGAAAGCCAAAGCCGCGCGGCCAAAGCACAGGCCGAAGGCTGGTTTGATGGGCAAATCACGCCTGTTGAAGTGCGCCAAGGCAAAGACACTGTTAGCTTTGATAGTGACGAATATATTCGCGGTGGAACCACAAGTGAGACCTTAAGCAAATTACGCCCTGCCTTTCTGAAAGATGGCACGGTTACTGCCGGCAATTCCTCTGGCATCAATGACGGTAGTGCTATGCTGGTGCTAGCGTCTGAAGCCATAGTAGAACAACATGGTCTGAAACCGCTAGCAAAAATAGTCAGCTATGGGTTTGGCGGTGTGCCGCCACGTATTATGGGCATGGGGCCTGTTCCGGCGACCAAAATGGCACTTGCAAAATCTGGGCTAAACATCTCTGATCTTGAGCTGGTAGAAAGCAACGAAGCCTTTGCCGCGCAGGCATGTGCCGTTTCTAAACAGCTTGGCCTGCCATCAGATATCGTTAACCCTAACGGTGGGGCAATTGCCCTTGGTCATCCCGTTGGCGCAACAGGAAGCATCATTATGACCAAGTTGATTCATGAATTGCGCCGCAGGTCTGGAAAATATGGCCTAGCCACCATGTGTATTGGCGGTGGGCAAGGGATTAGTGTGATTATTGATGCGGCTATGTAGCACCCCTTGATCTAAACTAACACCATAAGAAAGGGAGACCCCCCATGCCAGAAACGATTTCCTTGAGCCTTGAGCAGATTTTCTCACTTGCTTATCAGGCGATGCGTGACCATGACGCTGATCATGACAATTCGGATGCTTTGGCGCACACCGTCATGACCGCAGAACGCGATGGATCCTTATCCCATGGGCTGTTTCGTCTGCCCGCCTATCTAAAAGCGCTGTCATCTGGCAAAGCCAATGGCAAGGCGAACCCAACAATAACCCAGCCAACCTCTGCTCTTGTAAAGTGCCATGGAGATAACGGTTTTGCCCCTATCGTGCAACGCCGCGCCATACCACATCTTATCGCTGCGGCCAAAGACCAAGGCATTGCGGTACTGGCCATGACCCATACGCATCACATGGCGGCGTTATGGCCTGAGGTTGAGGCACTGGCAGAACACAATCTGGCTGGATTTGCCTGTGTGTCCTATATGCCCATGGTTGCACCAGCTGGCGCAAGCAAGGCCTTTTTCGGGACTAACCCCATTGGTTTTGCATGGCCGCGCCCGGGAAAAGACCCCATGGTTTTTGATATGGCTACCGCCGCACTTGCGATGGGTGAAGTTCAAGTTGCCGCTAGGGAAGGCCATAGTGTTCCAGAAGGCACCGGGCTTGATGCTGATGGCAATCCGACTACTGATCCTGCCCAGATAGCCAATGGGGGCGTCTTGCTTCCTTTTGGGGGGTATAAAGGCTCAGCTATTGCCATGATGGTAGAATTATTAGCAGGGGGCTTGATTGGCGAGTCCTTTTCCTATGAGGCAAAGGCACGTGACAATGGGGATGGTGGTCCGCCTCAAGGTGGACAGTTTATCCTTGCCCTTAATCCTGAAAAATTAGCAGGTCCGGGTTGGCAAGATCATTGCGATGCTTTCTTTGAGCGATTGACCAACCTTGATGGCACACGCTTACCGGGGGAACGGCGGCATCGCAATCGTCAGGATAAAGGCCCACGCCAGATCAACAAAACCTTGATTGATACCATTGCAGGCGAGATGAAAGACCCTGCTGCTATCCTTGGCTAAGCCGCCAGCTGATCTACGATATCTTCAGCGATAGCAAGGCTTGAGGTTAGCCCCGGTGAATCCATACCATAAAGGGCAACCAGTCCATCGCATTGATGATCCGCCGCATAATGAAAGACAAAATCCTGAAAGGTCTTGCCGTCAGGCCATATCTTCGGCCTTAATCCTGCCCATGCTGGGACTAAATCTTGAGGCTGAAGGTCAGGCCAGTATTGCGAAATTGAGTGATGAAATTTCTCTGCATCCGCGGGATTAACATCATAGCTTGGGGCATCAACCCAAACGATATCAGGGCCAAATCTGGCACTATTACCACTGTCCAGGGTTAAATGAATTCCTAAACCGCCTCCTGACGGCATAGGATAAATCAAATGCTGAAAAGGTGGCTTTCGGGTTGTGGTAAAATATTGGCCTTTCGCCATGTAATGCGGCGGTACGGTGCTGTGATCAACCGCATCAATCGCCAAAGACACTGACGATGCCCCGTGCCCAGCAGCATTAATCAGAACACGCGCGGCAAAAACCATGCCTTCCCCCTGACTATCAATCCACACCTTAAAACCATCTGGGGTTTTTTCCGCCCGAACAAAACGGCTTTGATAGGCAATGATAGCCCCATGATTCTCTGCATCTGCTTCAAGCGCGGCCATATAGTTATGACTGTCAACAACACCCGTGATAGGGGAATGAATGGCGGCGATGGCATTCAATTCAGGTTCCATTTTGCGCAAAGTTTTCACGCCAATCAGATCTAGATCAGGAACATGATTTGCTTGCCCTATTACAAGCAAATCCTCTAATCCGGCCGCTTGTTCATCATTTGTGGCAACAATCAATTTCCCATAACGATGTGTGGTGACCCCTCTTGTGGCGCAATAGTCATACATCATCTTTGCGCCTTTAACGCAAAGCCGGGCTTTGTGAGAACCCTCTGTGTAATAAATGCCAGCGTGTATGACTTCGGAATTACGGGATGAGGTTTCCATTCCAAACCCTGGGTTGCTGTCGATCAACACCACCTGCGCGCCGGTCATGGCTAGCCGCCTTGCTGTGGCAAGCCCAATCACACCAGCCCCAATGATCAGATATTCTGTAGTCGCATCAACCATAGTTGCTCACACGGATTTTAATTTCGGTTTACTCTACTGCCATTGACGGAATACCGCTATGACCAATCATCACCTCATTCCCCTGATCTGGATGCCGAGGAACATTAAAGGCCAAAAGCAAAGATATTCCCGCAAAAATCGCCCCAATAATAAACACCATCGGCGGCGAATAAAGCCAGATTAACCCAAAGACCGCTGGCAAGAACACCGCCACAATATGATTGATCGTAAAGGCCACGCTTGAAGTCCCCGCAAAATCAGCTGGATCAGCAATTTTCTGAAAATACGTTTTAATGGCAATTGCCATGGCAAAAAAGAGATGGTCAATCAGATAAAGCACAGCGGCAAAGGCCGCATTAGTGACAAAAGCGTATGCGGTAAAGACACCAATTAAACCAATATATTCAATGATCAGCGAGCGCCTTTCACCAATGTGATTGATCAGTTTACCGACCTGTGGGGCAAGCCAGATATTCATCACCGCGTTAATCAGGAATAAAAAAGCGATCTGACCAATGGTATAGCCAAATTTCTCCACCATTAAGAACCCAGCAAAAACAACAAAAATCTGGCGCCGCGCCCCTGACATAAAAATCAACGCATAATATAGCCAGTAGCGTGACCGGATAATAATCTTTTTATGTTGAACGTTTTTGACAGGAAATTCCCGAAAACAGGTCAACCCAATGACGGCCAACAACAGGGTCACCATGCCAAAACCCAAATACAGCCCCTGATAACTCACCAGAGACGAGGGCAGACTATCACCGTTAATCACCGCCATAATATCAAAGCCAGGGGTGATCATAAGCACAACGAGAAAGATCATCATCAGGGTTGCCACTTGTGCCATAGAAGCAACACCATAAATGCGCCCTAGCATGGTTGGGGCTGTTTTTTTATCCAACCATTGCATCGCTAGTGACTGGTTACAGGTTTCGTAATAATGAAACCCGATGGAGGCAATGACCGTGGTGATGTAGAGACCAATCACTTGCGGATAAAAGCCCGTCATTGCCGTGCCAATCCCTAGCAAGCCCAACGTCACAAGACACAGACGCTGTTCTCGAAAAAACAGCAAAAGATAGACCACCAGAAACGACAGAAACCCCGGCACCTCCCGAAGCGACTGCAAAATGCCAATCTCACGACCACTAAAGGCAGCCTGTTCCACCGCAAAATTATTAATAAGCGCCGTCCAAGACACAAAACTAATTGGCATGGCGGCAGTAGTAATCATCAACAAGATATGAGGTTGTTGATGCCAGCGAAGAGAAGAAGACGACATAGACATAACCTCAATTTATGCTTTTTTCCTGCCTTAGCCAAGCGGATTAACCTTATGGGAAATAATAGGGATTATCCCCCATCAGAATAATCGTCACCCTTGTCGTAGCCCTATAATATTCGGCTTATGGACGCGGTCAAAACTATCACATTCATCATATTTTCTCACCACCCCCGATCCGGCCTGTCATTGGTCGAATTGTTGGTGGCAATGGCGCTTTTAAGCCTTGTCATGGGCATGGGTTTTGTCGCCACTAGCGCGATGCAGCGAGCTATTTGGTTGAGGTTAACCTTGCCAGCCATCAGCTTGAGACCGCCAGATCATTACGGCAGGTCATCACCCAGTTTCATAATGACCGTGATTTTATTCTTAACCCTCCTCTGGTTTTTCCACTAGATGACCCAGACACTGATGTTGAGGAAGCGCGCTTTTCCCTTATTCGCATTAGGGGCAGGCAAGCAGGAATGCACCCATCAGGAACCCTAGGCGGGGCCCCCATATGCACGCTCAGCAAAATTGATCCATCGACGGCGTTAATCCCGGTGGCCTGTATCAATGGGACAGGTATCTCAACGGCAGATCTCATTACTAGCTTAGACCTTATGGCTTTGCCATGGCTATTTCCGGAATGGGCGGCAGAACCCTGTCTGATCCAGCGCATGACTGCTGATCCGTTGGGCATTCGCATTGCTGTTGAAAATCCGTCTTGCCTGTTACCAGCGACAACCGCTGGCCTGCCCCATCCGCCTCCCATAGAGATGATCAGATTGCCGAGCATGATGGTTATCACCACCGACCGCCGCCACCGCCAGGATGCGATGATGGTTGAGGCAGCGGGGTCTAACTATGCCGGAATAGGGTTAAAGATCATGGCAGGAACCATATCTGACGATGGCATGGAGTGGCAGAGAGAGAGCCGAAGAGACGCTGATCATTTCGGCAACCGCCCTGTTCATCTAATGACCTTTGGCGGCGAAACATGGCTCGCTGTTAGCCCAGATATCGGTATTTATCACCAGCAAAGCGCCTTTACCTTG
>JAQCJL010000160.1 GCA_027593125.1 Pseudomonadota bacterium
AGCTATTCAGGATAGTGCTGCCTCGACTAACCCTCGATCAGCCACGACCGAAGATATTGTGTCAATTATTCGTGAAGCATTTGATTACGGGCGCTGATAAATCATCATGGGAACAGGAAATGACAGGTCAAGGCATCGGCGACATCAATCTGGCAAAGGAAAAGGCCGCTCAGTAACGCCGTCTTTATCACATTTACCGCCTTTGCAGGTGACCATTGACCGGCTTGGCGCGCGGGGTGATGGGCTTGCGGTGATTATCGATGAAGCGTCTGAAGTCAACGATCAGACTGACGCCAGAGACCAACGGCTTTTTGTGCCAAATGCTCTGCCTGGTGAGAGGATGATAGTTCAGCCGCGCCGACAGTGGCCGCATGGCATCGAAGCCAAAATTATTGAGATACAATCCCCATCCCCGCACCGCAAAGCCCCTGACTGTGGAGTGTCTTCAACCTGTGGCGGGTGTCAATTTCAACATATAGAAATGGGCTATTATCAGGATTGGAAAGAACAGCAAGTCGCTGATTTTCTGGAAATGGCTGGAATTATCCCTCAGAAATGGTTGCCCCCCTTTCGGGCAATGCCGCAAAGCCGGCGACGGGCAAGATTAGCTTGGCAAACCCGAAAGCAAAAGCTTGCGATAGGTTTTCGTGGGCGTCACAGTCATGATATTAGCCCATTAACGGGATGCGTTATTTTGCATCCTCAAATCATGCAAGGTTATCATCTCATCCGAGATGAGCTATTGCCATTGCTAGCATCACATCATGGTAAAGACAAAACGGGTGAGGTTGAGATCAATCTCTGTGATAATGGGCTTGATGTAGTGCTTCGTCTTGATGCTCCATTAAGTCGGGCGGAAATGACAAAGTTGATTGCCGCCACAGGTTCGGTTGGGAATCCCTTGATTGCTAGGCTGTCCCTTGTCTTAAATAACGGTGAACCTGAACTGGTGTTTCAACACGATACCCCTGTTATGGCATGGCCGATGCCTGATGGGGCAAGCCGAGATCATTTAACCTTTGCGCCGCCAGCAGGTGGCTTTATGCAATCGGTGGCTGAGGCAGAAACCATCATGCGCCAAGATTGCTTTAATGCCCTCAAGGGTAGCAATAAGGTGGTTGATTTGTTTTCTGGTGCAGGATCACTTGGGTTAGCCCTTGCCTTTGCTTCACCGGCGCCAAAACAGATTGCGGCCTATGATATCAGCGCATCTGCGATTTCCGCACTTCAGGCCATGATCAGATCAGCGGCACCGGATTTACCACTTCATCTAATAGCTAAGGCACGAAACCTGTTTTCTGATCCTTTATCGCTATCTGAATTAAAGCCATTTGATGGGGCAATTATTGATCCTCCGCGCAGTGGGGCAGGGCGGCAAATGCCCTTGCTAGCGGCAAGCGGGATAAAGCGATTGGTTATGGTGTCCTGTGACATGAAAAGCTTTGCAAGGGATGCGGAAATGCTTATCAGTGCAGGGTATCAATGCCGTTGGGCGCGCCATATTGATCAATTTTTGTTAACGTCGCATTCAGAGCTTGTTGCCTATTTTGAAAAGTGAAAATCAAAGGCGATTATATTTGTTCTCGTCATGAAAGGTCACGGTCATTGTGATATCTTGATGGTATCTTCACCCATATCATCCGTGGGGTTAAGCAAGCCTCGTTTTGTCATGGGCCAGAGAAAGGCCATAAAACTTAGTGTTATGACGGGGAACACAAAAACCTTGGTCATCATCCAATTATCATCACTAAGCCATCGCCATGCTAATTCGTTGGCCGCTGCCATGATCAGAAAAAACCAACCCCATCTTAGGCTTAATGATCGCCATGTGGATTCTGTGAGATGAAACTGGGTAGAAAAAAACCGTTTCATTACTGGTGTTTTTCCGGTGTGACCAAAAATTAAAATAACGCCAAAAAACAAATTGCTAACACTAGGCTGAACCTTGATGAATTGCGTTTCGTTTAGAATCATCGCCAAAAGCAAAAACACCAATGAAAACAGGATCGAAATAACAATAAACCCTGAAACGCGGTGTTCGCGATACCATGTGATGAAAAAAATGATAACGCCAGCGGTAACCGATAGCGTTGCCGCCAAATAAAGGCCCGACAGGTTAAAGCCCACAAAAAACAGAATGAGGGGAATTAACTCACCTAAAAATGAAAGCCATTTGATCGGATACGTTTTCATAACAATGGATGTGACCAACTTTGATGATGGCTAATACTTTTAGTGTTAAATCTAGGCGACCATATCTTAACCAGCGATGAATGAAAACCTGTTTTAATGATGATTATCTTTTCTTTAATTTGTCATCATAGTCATTAAGGCTAGGCATATTTAAGGGCAATTCGTCTGTAATCCCAATAAGACGTTTGGTATATGATGCTAGAATATCAGCTCTTTCATTATTACTGATGTAAGGGACATGAAAGCCATAAAATGGTGCCAGCACATCCATCCCAACATAACCAAGCGTGCCTTGTAAGATAGGTTTCAGCAAGATTTCTATGTCACCATGAATGCCATCATGGTCAAACATATCATCACGACCCCCAAGCGTGCAGGTCAGCAACGCCTTTTTGCCTTTAAGCGGCCCATGATCAAAAAGTCGCTTGCCGCCATAAGTGACCCCAGAAATCAAAACCCGATCAAACCAGCCTTTTAGGATGGCAGGAACAGAAAACCAATATAAAGGAAAGTTTAGTATCAGCAGATCTGCCGCCAATAGTTTTTCAACTTCTGCCATAATATCAGGTGCAAGGGTCTTTGACGCCCAGCCTTTACGTTGTTCCAATGCATAGGTTAAATAATTGGGATTGTCGCGAGACGTAAAATCATCCGCAGAGGCAACAGGGTTCCACGACATCGCGTAAAGATCACTCATTGTAATCTGATGGCCTTGTTGGCTTAGCGTATTTGCTGCGGTTTCTGCCATCGCTGAACAAAAGGATTCTGGTTCATGATGTGCATGAATGATCAGAACATGCATAGTTTCCTCAATGGGTAAGTGTTTGTTCATCCCATGTTAGGATAAAAAGCATCCCTGAGGGAAATTTAAAAGCCAAAGGGGATTCAGTGATTGTCAGAAACGGTCACAAGTTGCTGTGATCACCTTTACATTTTCAGTGAAAATATCAGCATAATAAAAATTCGAACTGATAAATTTAAACACTG